>DATBKR010000071.1:0-2817 GCA_036555805.1 Hyphomicrobiaceae bacterium
CCGTCCTTCTCCTTGTGCTTCAGGGCAGGCTTGCTGCGGTTGTCGAAGAACTGGCAGTTGCCGCAGGCGCAGGTGGTCATGGGATGCCTCCCGGTGCTGATTGGGCTCGCGCGCGAGGCCGCGCGGCTCGCATCCTATGCGGCTCCGGCGACTGGCGAACCCCGCGCGGCGCTTCTTGGCTTATCTGTCGTTAACACCTGCGCCGGTGCTGGGCGTCTTGCGTCCTGCGCCTCGGCTCTCGCCGACGCTTGGGGCCAGTGCATGGGCGATGATCTTGCGCATGACGCTGGGCAGCGCGGCGCCGTCGAGGTCGCGGCGCGCGACCCACTTGCAGCGTGGCGCATCAGCGGCGGAGGTCAGGCGGGCCCCGGCGGGGACGGCGGCGCGCTGGACGCTCACCTCGAAGCGGAAGTGCGTGAAGGTGTGCGTGACGATGCCCGCCAGCGCACGCCAGTCCGCCCGCACCGGCGCCGCCTGCAACGCCTCCGCCAGGGGCGGCAAGGCGTCCGCCCAGGCGGTGGACGGCACCTCCAGCATGCCGCCCAGAAGGCCCGACTCGGGACGCCGGCGCAGCAGCACGTGCCCATCCTCGCGCAGTGCCACGAAAGCGTGCGCCAGCCGTAACGGGCGCTCCGGCCTGGCCGAGCGCAGGGGCAGCTGCGCCGCAATGCCCTGGACGCGCGCAGCACAGAACGGCGCGAGGGGGCAGATGGTGCAGGACGGCCGCTTGGGCGTGCAGACGGTGGCGCCGAGGTCCATCATGGCCTGGGCGTGGTCGCCGGCGCGCTCCGGCGGCGTCAGGCCGTGGGCCAGCCGGCGCAGCTTAGGCTTGACCGCCGGCATCGTCTCGGTCACGGCGTAGAGGCGGGCGACCACGCGCTCCACGTTGCCGTCCACCGGTGTCGCCGGCCTGCCGAAGGCGATGGCGGCGATGGCGGCTGCCGTGTATGGGCCGACGCCCGGCAGCTCCCGCAGCGCCTGCTCGGCGCCGGGGAACCGTCCGCCGTGGCGCTCCACCACGGCGCGCGCACAGGCGTGCAGGTTGCGGGCGCGGGTGTAGTAGCCGAGCCCCGCCCACGCCGCCAGAACGTCGTTCAAAGAGGCCGCGGCCAGGGCCTCCACGGAGGGCCAGCGCCGCAGGAAGACGGCGTAGTAGGGGATCACCGCCTTGACCGTGGTCTGCTGCAGCATGATCTCCGACAGCCACACGCGGTAGGGATCGGCCGCGCAGCCAGGCGGGGCGCGCCACGGCAGGTGGCGGCGCGCGCGGTCGTACCAGGCGAGCAGCGCGCGCCCCGCGGCCTCGGTGCTCTCGGCGGGGGCCGCGCCCGAAGCCGCCCGATGCCCAAGCCGCAGCCGCACCTGCGCCAAAGCCTGCATCGGCCACTCCCTCCGTCCGAATCGGCCTCTCGCAGCCAGCTTGCATGCGCCGGGGAGGCCTGTCCGCCAGAACAATCTTGACGGCTCGGCGGCCCATGGGACAAGAAGTCGCCACCGTCGTGCGTGATCAAGGCAGGGACGCCGCGTACAGAGACGCCGGGCAGGCGGCGCGCCCGGGAAGGCCCGGGAACACGCGAATTTGCCTGCCGGGACGCCAATCTTATGCTATCAGCCGCACGCCTCCGGGCGCGTGACTGCGCGCCGTTTGGAATTGGGGAGCTTGCGCCGTGACCAAGACGCTCAACTCGACCGAACGCGAACCGCTGCTGTCGCGGCGCGTCATGCTGGGTGCGGCCGTGGTCGCCACCGGCGCCCTCCTCGTCAGCCTGGCGACCTCGCGCAGGTCGCGGCCGGAGACGGCGAAGGCCGTCCACCGGCGCACCAACAAGCTGAGCACGGCGGACCTCATGAAACCCGGCCCGCTGCCGGACCTCTCCATCGGCAAGGCCGACGCGCCGGTCACCATCGTCGAGTACGCCTCGATGACCTGCCCGCACTGCGCCCACTTCCACAACAGCGTGCTGCCGACGCTCAAGGAGAAGTACATCGACACTGGCAAGGCGCGCCTCGTGTTCCGCGAGTTCCCCTTCGACGAGCGCGGCGCCTTGGCCGCCATGGTGGCGCGCTGCGCCGGCAGCGAGAGGGCGCTCCCGCTGATCTCGGCACTCTACGCCAAGCAGGACGACTGGGCCCAGGCCAAGAACGACTTCCTGCAGAAGCTGTTCGGCTACGCGCAGCAGGCGGGCTTCACCAAGCAGGCCTTCGACAACTGCCAGCACGACGAGAAGCTCCTGAAGAACATCGTGGCCATGCGCGACCGCGCCATCGCCTTTGGCGTGAATGCCACGCCCACCTTCTTCATCAACGGCAAGAAGCTGGCGGGGGCGGCAACCATCGAAGAGTTCGACAAGGCCATCGGCCCGCTGCTCAACCCTTGAGGGCGAGGGCGTGTTGCGCAAGCGTTGCACGGCACCGGCGCCGATCCTTCTCGCTGCCCTCCTCGCGGGATGCAGCGGGGAGGGGCTGTCGCTCACCGGCAGCAGCAGCGCGGGCAGCGCGCCCGCCGCCGTCGGCGAAGTGACGCCGGACACCCCCGCGTTCAACCCGTTCTCCAGCGCGCCAGCCTCCTCCGTCGGGCGGCGCGAGGTGATCCAGAACCCGACGCTGGAGGAGGTTCTCAAGCAGGCGAGCGGGCTGCCGGAGATGGCCCTGGGACGCAAGGACGCGCCCGTCACTATCGTCCAGTACGCGTCGATGACCTGTCCCATCTGCCGCCGGTTCCTGGCCGAAACGTTGCCCGCGCTCAAGCGCGAATACATCGACACCGGCAAGGTGCGCTTCATCCTGCGCGCCGAGTTCCCGATCGGCAAGCAGTCC
>DATBKR010000072.1:0-7424 GCA_036555805.1 Hyphomicrobiaceae bacterium
ACAACAGGAGCACCCGCCGTGGCAGCCGAGCGCGCACAATCTGCCCAATGCATCGTTGCCGGCGGCGGGCCTGCGGGCATGATGGCCGGCTACCTGCTGGCGCGGGCGGGCATCGATGTGACCGTACTGGAAAAGCACGCCGACTTCCTGCGCGATTTCCGCGGCGACACCATCCATCCCTCGACCATGGACGCGCTGGCCGAGCTTGGCCTGCTGGAGGCCTTCCTGCGCCTGCCGCACCAGGAGGTGACCTACGCCGAGGTGGACGTCGATGGGGAGCGCCTGCGCGGCGCCGACTTCAGGCGGCTCTCGACCCGCTGCAAGTTCATCGCCTTCATTCCACAGTGGGACTTCCTGAAGTTCATGGCCGCGCGGGCAAAGGCGTTCCCCGGTTTCACCCTGCTGATGGAAACTGAGGCGGTCGACCTTGCCCACGAGGGCGCGCGCGTCGCGGGCGTGAAAGCGCGCTCGCCCGCGGGCGAGCGGGAGCTGCGCGCCGATCTCGTTATCGCCGCCGACGGCCGGCACTCGACGCTGCGCGAGGCCGCCGGACTCAAAGTCGAGGACCTGGGCGCGCCCATGGACGTGCTGTGGTTCAAGGTGCCGCGAGGCCCCGAGGACCCGGGCGCCGTGCTCGGCCGCATCAAGGCCGGGCAGGCCATGGTCATGCTCGACCGCGGCGACTACTGGCAGTGCGCGCTGATCATCCGCAAAGGCACGGCGGACGCCGTGAAGGCCCAGGGCCTCGACGCCTTCCGCGCCCGCGTGGCGGAGTTCGTCGGTCCGACGGCGGCGCAGGGCGTCGCCAGCCTCGGCGACGTGAAGCTGCTGACGGTGAGGGTGGACCGGCTGGAGACGTGGCACAAGCCGGGCCTCCTGTGCATCGGCGATGCGGCGCATGCCATGTCGCCGGTGGGCGGCGTCGGCATCAACCTCGCCATCCAGGACGCCATCGCCGCCGCCAACATCCTGGTCGAACCGCTGCGCGCAGGGGCCGTGAGCGAGGACGACCTGCGCAGGGTGCAGAAGCGCCGCACGTTCCCGACCTGGGCCACCCAGCGATTCCAGATCGCCGTGCAAAACCGGCTCATCGATCCGGTGCTGAAAAGCACGGCGCCTCCGAAGCTGCCCTGGCTCCTGCGCTTCCTGCAGCGGTACCTGCCGTTCCTGCAGGGGATTCCGGCACGCGTCATCGGCGTAGGCTTCCGCCCCGAGCATGTGGACCTCGGCGTCATCGACGCCGGGAAGGGGTCAGACCCCTCGCCTCCGCCATCGGTATAAGAGAGCCAGGGTCGGCGCGAGGGGTCTGCCCCCCTTGGAATAGCGCCGTCCGCGCAATTGACCGCGCGCAGCCACGGTGCGACTGTTGCCGCAAATCGAAGACCCATCGGGAGGCCGGGATGGCACAGGGGGGTTGCCTCGCGGGCAAGGTCGTGGTCGTGACCGGCGCCGGACGCGGCATCGGCCGCGAGATCGCGCTGCTGGCAGCCGGCGAGGGCGGCAAGGTCGTTGTCAACGACCTGGGCGGCGCAGCCGACGGCGAGGGCGCCGACAAGTCGGTTGCCGAGCAGGTCGTGGACGAGATCGGCAGGGCCGGCGGCATGGCGGTGGCCAACGGCGACAGCGTGGCCGACCCGCAGGGCGCGGAGCGCATCGTCAGGACCGCCATCGACGCCTTCGGCCGCATCGACTGCGTGGTCAACAACGCCGGCATCCTGCGCGACCGGATCTGGCACCGCATGAGCGCGGTGGACTGGGACGCCGTCATCAAGGTGCACCTCTACGGCGCCTTCTACGTCTCGAAAGCGGCAACGCCCTATTTCAAGGACCAGCAGTCCGGCTCCTTCATCCACTTCACCTCCACCTCGGGCCTCGTCGGCAACCTCGGCCAGGCCAACTATTCCGCGGCCAAGATGGGCATCGTCGGGCTGTCGAAGTCGATCGCCCTCGACATGGCGCGCTTCGGCGTGCGCTCCAACTGCGTGTCGCCGTTCGCCTGGTCGCGGCTGATCGGCACCATCCCCACCGACACGCCGGAGCAGAAAGCGCGCGTGGAGCGCGTCCAGAACACCATGACGGCTTCCAAGATCGCGCCCATCTGCGTGTTCCTGGCGAGCGATCTCTCCATGGACGTGACCGGCCAGATCTTTGCTGTCCGCAAGGACGAGATCTTCCTGATGAGCCAGCCGCGCCCAGTCCGCGTGGCCCACAGAGACGGCGGCTGGACCCCCCAATCCATCGCCGAGACCATGCTGCCGGCCTTCAGAAGCGCCTTCTACCCGCTCGACGTCTCGGCCGACGTATTCAACTGGGAGCCACTGTGAAGAGCTGCGTGAGGTCGTGAAATCGTGAAGTCGTGAAGTCGATTTCACGAGCTCACGAATTCACGAATTCACGATTTTCCGGAGCCTCGAATGTCAGAGCAGAACCCCGTCGGCATCCTCGCGTACGGCGCCTACCTCCCGCGCCTGCGCCTTGCCCGCAAGGCGGTGGCGGAGGCCAATGCCTGGTTCAACCCGGCGCTCAAGGCCCTCGCCAAGGGCGAGCGCACCATGTGCAACTGGGACGAGGATGCCGTGACCATGGCCGTGGAGGCGGCGCGCGACTGCCTTACCGGGCAGGACCGCGGGGCCGTCTCGGCGCTGTCGCTGGCTTCCACGAGCTTCCCGTTCGAGGACCGGCTCAACGCCGGCATCGTGCTGGAGGCGCTGAATCTCGCGCCCAATGTCAACGCGCAGGACCTGACAGCATCGCAGCGGGCAGCAACCTCGGGGCTGATCACCGCGCTGCAGATGGCGCGCGGCGGCGCCGGGCCCGTCCTCATGGTGGCGTCCGAGAAGCGCCGGACCAAGACGGCAAGCCCGCTGGAGCTGCAGACGGGCGACGGCGCGGGGGCGTTGCTGGTCGGCAGTGGGCAGGTGGTGGCGAAGCTGATCGGGCATGCCAGCCGTACGGTGGATTTCGTCGATCACTTCCGCGGCGATGGCTTCGAGTTCGACTACACCTGGGAGGAGCGCTGGATCAGGGACGAGGGCTACAACAAGATCGTCCCGGCGGCGCTGGCCGATCTGTTCAAGGCGACCGGAGTGAACGGCGGCGATATCGCCCATTTCGCCATGCCCTGCGTGCTGCCGCGCGTGGCGGCCGGCATCGCCAGGAAGGCGGGTCTGCCGGACGGCGCCGTGCGCGACAACCTGCATGCCGTCTGCGGCGAGACCGGCGCGGCTCACCCCCTCGTGATGCTGGTGGACGCCCTGGAGAAGGCCAGGCCGGGCGACAAGATCGTCGTGGTGGGCTTCGGCCAGGGCTGCGACGCCCTGCTGTTCGAGGCGACCGATGAGCTGCCGAAGCTGGCGCCGCGGCTGGGCGTCAAGGGTCACTTGGCGCGGCGCAAGGAGGAGACCAACTACGCCAAGTTCCTGGCCATCAACGACCTCGTCGCCATCGAGCGGGGCCTGCGCGCCGACATCGACAAGCAGACGGCGCTGTCCTCGCTCTATCGCAACCGGCGCATGCTGACGGGGTTCATCGGCGGCCAGTGCCGGAAGTGTGGGACGCTGCAGTTCCCCAAGTCCAACGTGTGCGTGAACCCCAACTGCAACGCGTTCCACACCCAGGAGGACCACGCCTTCGCCGATACGCCCGCGAAGGTGCAGTCCTATACCGCCGACCGCCTCACCTACTCGCCCGACCCGCCGCACTACTACGGCATGGTGGTGTTCGACGAGGGCGGCCGCATGATGACCGACTTCACGGACTGCGATGCGGGAAGCGTGGACGTGGCGGCGCCCATGCGCATGATGTTCCGCATCAAGGACTACGACCCGGCGCGCGGCTTCACGCGCTATTTCTGGAAGGCGGCGCCGGCATAGCAGGGGGAATGGGGAGTAGGGAATGGGGAATGGGGAGTGGGGAGGAAGCAGCAAGCT
Source organism: Hyphomicrobiaceae bacterium (assembly GCA_036555805.1). Classification (GTDB taxonomy): domain Bacteria; phylum Pseudomonadota; class Alphaproteobacteria; order Rhizobiales; family Hyphomicrobiaceae; genus AWTP1-13. The sequence goes on from DATBKR010000072.1 coordinate 3,930, forward strand.
CCAACCGCCCCGACTCCCCACTCCCGATCCCCCACTCCCCAACTGCGAAACACTCAGTGCGAGAGGAGACCTCACCAATGGCAACTGGCATCCGCGACAAGGTCGCGATCCTCGGCATGGGCTGCTCCAAGTTCGGCGAACGCTGGGACAAGGAGGCCGACGATCTGATGGTCGAGGCCTTCGAGGAGGCGGTCGCCGACGCGGGGATCGAGAAGAACCAGATCGAAGCGGCCTGGCTCGCCACGGCAATAGAGGAGCAGCACGTCGGCAAGTCGGGCGTGCCGCTGGCGGTGGCGTTGCGGCTGCCCTACATCCCCGTCACGCGCGTGGAGAACTACTGCGCCAGCGGCACCGAGGCGTTCCGCGGCGCCGTCTATGCCGTGGCCTCGGGAGCCGCCGATATCGCGCTCGCGCTGGGCGTGGAGAAGCTCAAGGACACGGGCTACGGCGGCCTGCCGCAGCGCAGCCGCGGGGCGCTCGCCTCCATGTGGTGGCCGAACCTGTCGGCGCCCGGCTCGTTCGCGCAGCTCGCCGCCGCCTACCGCGCCAAGCACCGCAAGGCGCCGGAGGACCTGAAGCGCGCCATGGCTCACATCTCCGTCAAGAGCCACGCCAACGGCAACCGCAACCCCAAGGCGCACCTCAGCAACAGGATCGACATCGACACGGTGCTGGGCGCGCCCATGGTCGCCGAGCCGCTCGGCCTCTACGACTGCTGCGGCGTGAGCGACGGCTCTGCCTGCGCCATCGTCACCACGCCGGAGATCGCCAAGGGCCTTGGCAAGCGGGACATCGTCTCGGTGAAGGCGCTGCAACTGGCGGTGTCGAACGGCACCGAAGCGGCGCACAACTCCTGGGACGGCAGCTACTTCGCCACCACGCGCGTGGCCTCCAAGCGCGCCTACAAGGAGGCCGGCATCGACAACCCGCGCGAGGACCTGGACCTCATCGAGGTGCACGACTGCTTCTCGGTGACCGAGCTCGTCACCATGGAGGACCTCTACGTGTCGCCCGAGGGCGGCGCCATCACGGACGTGCTCGACGGCTTCTACGATGCCGACGGCCAGGTGCCGTGCCAGATCGACGGCGGCCTGAAGTGCTTCGGCCACCCGATCGGGGCGTCGGGCATGCGCATGATCTACGAGATCTACCTGCAGATGCAGGGCAAGGCCGGCCCCCGCCAGCGCCAGCAGACGCCGCGCTACGGCCTCACCCATAACCTCGGCGGCTTCCCGCACCAGAACGTGTGCTCCATCTCCGTGATCGGGCGGCACGGGGCGTAGGCGCGTCGGGGTCAGACCCTGCGGGTTTGACCCCATGGCACGCCCTGCGGATGATCCGAGGTCCGGCAGTCTACCGGCGCGTGAGGCGCCAATGGCCGCATGATGCGGGCGGGGACATGAGGCAGAAGCTCACTCTCATCACGCTCGGCGTCAAAGACATTCGGAAGTCTGCAGACTTCTGGGAGAAGGGCCTCGGCTGGATGCGGTCGGAGAAGAGCCTGGACGACCTGATCCTGTTGCCGCTCGGCGGCATGACGCTCGCCCTGTACCCGCTCGCGGAGCTGGCGGAGGACGCCGCGTTGCCCTATCAGCCCAGCACCTTTGCAGGGCTGACGCTTGCCTACAATGCCAAATCGGAGCGGGAGGTGGACGAGGTGCTGAAGAAGGTCGAGGAGCTCGGCGCATCCATCGTCAAACCGGCCCAGAAGGTCTTCTGGGGCGGTTACAGCGGTTATTTCAAGGATCTCGATGGGCACCTGTTTGAGGTTGCATTCAACCCCTTCTGGGAGCTGGACGAGAACGACAATCTCAAATTGTAAGAAGCTCGGCGGATGGAAGCAGGGATTGCGCGCACCGAGCGTCCGCAGCAGAAACCCTCTGCTTGTCACCGACAAACAGCTCCACGCGCTCGCGGTCTGGTCGAGATTTAGTGCGGTCAGCCGGTACAAGCGGCCTTCCCGCCGGTCACGCGCCCGAAAGGGACTTCAGGGTCGAGGCCAGGACCTCGGGCGCGACCGGCTTGGACAGCACGCGCTGGCGCTGGTCGCGGCGCACCAGAACGCGCGGGTAGCCGGTGACCACGATGAAGGGAATACCCTTCGCCTCCAGCGCGGCCTGCAGGCCTTCGCTGTTGTCGTCGGCCAGAACGTAGTCGATGATCGCCACGTCGATGCGGCGCCGGTCGAGCTCGGCGAGCGCCCCGCCCGTCGTGGAGCAGGGCCCCACGACCGTCGCACCGGCCCGCGTCAACTGATCGGCCACGCCCACGGCGACGAGCGGCTCGTCCTCGACGAGCAGCACGCTGATATTCTCAAGCACCTTGTCTTTGTCTTTCTCCACCAGGCCTTCCCTTCGTTCCAGAAGCGAGCGCCTCCACCGCATGTTGAACGCGGCACGTCGCCCCGCCGTTCCGCGCCGTCGGCGGCGGCGGGTCTCGGATCTGCTGCATGTCGAAGGCAGATGATGAGGCCGGCGCCGCGCTCGCCGCGCCGCCGGAACAGTAGGGGGCGGTCAGTTGCGGCGCACCAGACTTGCAACCAGCGACAGGACGAACAGGACAATGAAGACCCAGAACAGCAGCCGCGCGCCTTCCATGGCCACGCCCGCGACGCCGCCGAAGCCGACGGCAGCGGCCACGAGCGCCACGACAAGGAAGATGATCGCGTAGTGCAGGAGGCCGAAGTTCGCCATCGGTCCGTCCTTCCGTGGTTGGACAGTCTTGGAAGCTACAACGCTGGGGGTCGAAGGCGGGTTCCGGATGGCGCCTGCCCCGATGGGCCGGACGGCAGCCCCGACCGCGGCCATACCGTGCGCCAGCAAGCCCAAGGCGTTGGCGCCGTCCGGCGCGCCCCGGGCGGTCCGCCGCCGAGCTGCGACGCCGCCACGGGTTGCACCGCAGCGGGTCCTGCGCTAACAGCGTGAACGGCCGCCGGCTGTGCATGCCGCGGTGCGGAGACCTCCATGAACCAGCTGCTGCTGGACTATTTGCCCCTCGTCGTCTTCATGGGCGTGGCCCTGGTCATCGGGCTGGCCCTGATGGTGGCGCCGTTCCTGGTGGCCGTGCGCAACCCGGATCCCGAGAAGGTCTCGGCCTACGAGTGCGGGTTCAACGCCTTCGACGACGCCCGCATGAAGTTCGACGTGCGCTTCTACCTGGTGTCGATCCTGTTCATCATCTTCGACCTGGAGGTGGCGTTCCTGTTCCCCTGGGCGGTGGCGTTCAAGGAGGTGGGGGTCTACGGCTTCTGGGCGATGATGGCATTCCTGGCGGTGCTCACCGTGGGCTTTGCCTACGAGTGGCGCAAAGGCGCGCTGGAGTGGGACTGAGGCGGCGTAGGACGGCAGGGCAGCAGGAGCAGGCAGTCGGGGACAGCGGCGTGACGACCCTTTCACAGCCCAGGTCTGGCTTGGTGGTGCCCGGCGACCGCGGGTTCGGCGAACTGTCCAACAAGCTTGCCGACAAGGGCTTCCTTGTCACCACCACCGACGATCT
>DATBKR010000073.1:0-2382 GCA_036555805.1 Hyphomicrobiaceae bacterium
CCCCTTGCCGAGGGAGGAGACCACGCCGCCGGTAATGAAGATGTACCGCGCCATGGGCCTGCAGAATACCCCGGCCGGGGGCGATTCGAAGAGTGGTTTTTTCGCCCGATCCCACGCCCTTTCGTCGCGGGGCGCAGGCCAAGCCGCGGCGACCGGCCGCGGCAGCCTGAGGTGAGGGGACGGACGGGGGCAACCGAGCCGCCTCAATGGGGGGGAGCGGGACCTGCTTCTACTTCGACTGCGGCACGCGCGGGGGCTCGCCGCCGCCCGGCTGGCCTTCCGAGGCCGGGCCCCCGGGTATCTTGTTGAGATCGATCGGGGGCGGCGCCCCGGTACCCTGGGACGGCTGGCCGGGCTGGGTCTTGGCAGGCGGCGCCCCCGGCACGTCGAGGATCGAATGCGGCGCCTCCGTGCGCGAGGCCAGGATCGAGAGCAGCAGGCTGGTCACAAAGAACGCCGCCGCCAGCCCCGCGGTGACGCGGGCCAGGAAGCTCGCCACACCGCGGCCGGTCACGACGCCGCCCGCCCCGCCGCCGATGCCCAGCGCGCCGCCTTCCGAGCGTTGCAGCAGCACCACGCCGATCAGCGCGAAGGCGATCAGGATGTGAACGATGAGCAGGACGGTCGACATTGCCGGGTTCTACCCTCCGGGGAATTTCGTTGCGGCTTCTACACCAGCTGTTCCCCGCGCGCCACCCATTCAAGGCCTGGCGAGCCACAGATGTCCTACCGGGCGCGGGCGACAGCCGGCGACCCGGCACCCAGGGTCACAATCTCCGCGCTCTCCCCTCATCGTGGTCCCGGATAGTCGCCTCCGGCGAATTCCGGGATGACAACGGGGGAGCGGCGCGGAGATGACGCGGGGGCTCAGTCGGCGGCCTTGGCGGGAAGCTTGAGCTGATCGGCGAACGGGTTGACGTTGGGGTCGGGCGGCGGGGGCTTGTAGGCGTCGTCCGCCTTGGCCCTGGCCGGGCGCTTCTCTACCGCCGTCACGCCCGGCTCCGAGGATAACGTGGGGCGAGCGGCGGCCTTGCTCGGCGGCTTCCTGGCGCCGCCGGCCTCCAGCTTCTTGGCCGGCGGCGGCTTGGCAGCCGGCGCGGCGGCGGCCTTCTTGGGCGTCGGGACCTTCGGCTTGGGCGCAGCCGCCTTGGCCGCGCGGGAAGTGGGGGCCTTGGTCGCAGCGTCCTTGTCGTCGTCGTCCTTGTCCTGCTCTGCCTGATCGCCAGTCGCCGGGGCTTCGGTCTCGGCCGGCAGGTTCACGATCACCTTGTTCCTGCAACGGAACAGCAGCTGCTCCTCGATCTCGATGAAGCGCTGCACCAGGTTGAGCTTCTCGGGCGCGAGATTGGCCTTGGCCCAGGCCGGCCCCTTTGCCATGTCCTTCTCGACGCCGGCGTTCTCGAGCCGCTCCTGCTCACCCTGCAGCTTGGCGCAGGTCTCCGCGTCCAGGGGCGCGGCGCGAGCCTGCGTCGGCGCCCCTGCCAGAGCGGCCAGCGCGGCGAGTGCGACGAGAGAGAGCGGCAGGCGGCCCGATGGCATGGGTGTTGGTTCGCTCCGTTGGCTCCGTCCGGCGCTGGGCGGGGTGAAGTCTCGAGGCGCAGCGCACTAAGCCGCCGTTCCGGGGCCCGGTCAAGCACCCGCTCGCGCTCCGTAGGCGGCGATGATGGCCAGGAAGTCGTCGGCCTTGAGGCTGGCCCCGCCGACGAGGGCGCCGTTAACGTTGGGGACGGCCAGCAGCTCGCGGGCGTTGTCGGGCTTCACGGAGCCGCCGTAGAGAATGCGCATGGCGCGGCCCTCGGCGCCGTAGCGCTCCGCCAGCGCGACGCGCAGGAAGTTGTGCACCTCGGCCACGTCGGCGGCGGTGGGGATGAGCCCGCTGCCGATCGCCCACACCGGCTCGTAGGCCACCACGGTGTCGGCCGCGCGCGCCCCATCGGGCAGCGATGCTGCGAGCTGCCGCCCCGCCGCCGCGAGGGTGAGCCCGGCTTGGCGCTCGCCCGCGCTCTCGCCGATGCACACAATCGCCGCGAGGCCGGCGCGATGCGCAGCCTGCACCTTGCGCCGCACGTCGACCGAGCGCTCGCCGTGGTCGGCGCGGCGTTCGGAGTGGCCCACGATCACCGCGCTGGCGCCGGCGTCCTTGAGCATCTCCGCGGCTACGTCTCCGGTGTGGGCGCCCTGCGCCGCCCAGTGGCAGTCCTGGGCGCCTACCCGGAGGCGCGAGCCCGCGGCCTGGGAGGCCAGCGCCGCCACCAGGGTCGCCGGCGGGCAGATCATGACCTCGACCGTGGCGGCGAAGGCCGGATCGGCCAGGCGCTCCTGCACGCGTTGCGCCTCCGTCAAGGAGGCCCGGAGGCCGTTCATTTTCCAGTTTCCCGCCAC
>DATBKR010000074.1:0-4003 GCA_036555805.1 Hyphomicrobiaceae bacterium
CGAGCGGGTGCTGCCGGAGGGCACCGCGTTCATCGGCGACCTCGGAATGTGCGGGGACTACGACTCGGTGCTGGGCATGGACATTACCGAGCCGCTCAACCGCTTCCTCACCAAGATCCCCCGCGCGCGCATGGAGCCGGCCATGGGGCCGGCAACCCTGTCGGGCGTGGCGGTGGAGACCGACGATGCGAGCGGGCTCGCCACGCGCGTGGCCGGGTTGCGGCTGGGCGGCGTGCTGGCGCCGAGCGAGCCGCGATTCTGGCTGGAGTAACGGGGTCAGACCCCTCGCGAAGACCGTCGACAGAGTGTCCGAGCGCAGCCGCGAGGGGTCTGACCCCGGCGTGTGCCAGCCGGGTCATGACAGCCGCCTGGCCGGGCCGGGCAGCGCGGAAAGCGGTTGCGGCTCGGTGGTGTTGTGGCACCTACCGAGCCGCGGTCTTGGGTCGATTGAGAGAGATTGGGAAGACGGCCTTGGCCCGTCCTCTGAAGTCGGAGAGCTGATACTCGCCGCTCTCGGAGCGCCACCTTGGGCAGCAGGGCGGCGCTCCAGATGCGTTGCATCCTGGGGCAACCCTGGGCTGACTCGGTTAACGCTTCGTTAATTCAGTCCAAACCGCAAGCCGATAGGATGGGCGGCAGCATGGTGGACATGGCGGACGCGGGCACGACGGTTGTTCTCGGCATCCCGATTCCGTCCACCGATCCGACCTTTCTGGCGATTGTGGGCGTGCACATCCTGTTCGGGATTGGGGCAGTAACCGCCGGCGCGATCGCCGTGCTGAGCAGAACCTGCCCCTGTGGAAGGAGCTTCCCGAGCTTGCATTCTGGGTCCTGCCCGGCGCGATCGCGCCCCCTTTTGATTGTTTTCGCCGCCCTGGGACACCCCGTTGTCGCGAGCTTCGATCGTTCGCGCCGAGCGAGCCCTGCAGACCCGCGGTGAGCCCGGGCGCTCCGGGCGCTGGGCTGACCTTGACAACGCACCGTTGCTGGCGCTGTCGTGAGCCCAGTTCCTCAGCGGGAGAGCGCGATGGACCGGCAGATGCCCACCTACGCCGACGTGGTGGCGGCGCGCGCGCGCATAGGCGCTCTCGCGTGCCGCACGCCGCTCATCGAGCATCCCGCGCTGAACGCGGCGGTGGGCGGGCGCGTGCTCCTGAAAGCCGAGAACCTGCAGCGCGTGGGCGCCTTCAAGTTCCGGGGCGCCTACAACAAGGTGGCGCAGGTGGACAAGGCCGCCTATCCCGGCGGCGTGGTGGCCTGCTCGTCGGGCAACCACGCCCAGGGCGTGGCCGCGGCAGCGACCCTGCGCGGCCTCAAGTCCACCATCATCATGCCGTCCGACGCCCCGCGGCTGAAGATCGAGCGCACCAAGGCGTTCGGCGGCGAGGTGATCGCCTACGACCGCGTGAAGGAGGATCGCGACGCCATCGCGCGCGAGATCTGCGCCAAGCGCGGCGCGGCCCTGGTGCACCCGTTCGACGACCCCGACGTGATCGCCGGGCAGGGCACCGTCGGCATCGAGATGATGGAGCAGGCCGAGGCCTCGGGCCTCGAACCCGATATCGTGCTCGTGGGCGCCTCCGGCGGCGGGCTCATCGGCGGCGTGTCGCTGGCCGTCAAGGAGGCGCGTCCGGAGACGCTGATCTACAGCGTCGAGCCCGCCGGCTTCGACGACCTCGCGCGCTCGCTGGCGCGCGGCGAGCGCCAGCGCAACGAGCACCTGTCGGGCTCCATCTGCGACGCGCTGATGGCGGCGACGCCGGGTGAGATCACCTTCGAGATGGCCAAGCGCAATCTCGCCGGCGGTCTCGCTGTGACCGACGAGGAGGCCAAGGCGGCGGTGCGCTTCGCATTTCGCGAACTGAAGCTGGTCGTGGAGCCGGGCGGGGCCGTGTCGCTGGCTGCGATCCTGGCCAGGAAGCTCGACTTCGCGGGCAAGACTGTGATGGCCGTGCTGTCGGGGGGCAATGTCGATCCGGCGGTGTTCTCACAAATCATCCTGGAGCCGCGCCACGCGGCATGAGGCGAGGGGTCAGACCCGGACACCGGCCCTACCCCCAGAGCTCGGGGCCCGGCGGATACACCAGCGCATCGTCGTAGCGCAGGCCCGGTTGGCGGTCGCGGGCGAGGAGGAGCGGGCCGTCGAGGTCCACCCAGTCGGCGGTCTGGGCCAGGAGCAGGGCGGGCGCCATGGCGAGCGAGGTGGCCACCATGCAGCCGGCCATGATCCCGAGGCCGGCCGCGCGAGCCGCCGCAGCGAGCGCCAGCGCCTCGGTCAGGCCGCCGGCCTTGTCGAGCTTGATGTTGATGGCATCGTAGCGGCGGGCGAGATCGGCAAGGTCGGCGCGCGTGTGCAGGGATTCATCGGCGCACACGGCCACCTCGCGCTTCACGTCGGCCAAGGCGGCGTCGGCGCCGGCCGGCAGGGGCTGCTCGACCACCTCGATCCTCGTCTCCGCCGCCACCGCCATCAGCCCGGACACGTCCGCGGGCGCCCAGGCCTCGTTGGCGTCGACGATGAGGCGCGCGTCCGGACGCGCCGCCCGCACGCGGCGCATGCGCTCGCCGTCGCCGGCGCCGCCGAGCTTCAGCTTCAGGAGCGGCATGGCGTGTGCGGCGGCGGCCTTGGCCGCCATCTCCTCGGGCGCGCCGAGGCTGATGGTGTAGGCGGTCGTGACGGGCCGCAGGGCTTGCAGGCCGGCCAGGGCCGCCGCGCTGGTGCCGGCGCGCTTGGCCTCCCAGTCCCACAACGCGCAGTCGAGGGCGTTGCGGGCGGCGCCGGCCGGCATGCGCGGCAGGAGCTCGGCGCGGCTCCTCACCTCGCGCGCGGCGGCGATCGTGGCGCACACGCCGTCAACGGTCTCGCCGTAGCGCCCGTAGGGCGTGCACTCGCCGCGTCCGACAAAGGTGCCGTCGCTCACCTCCGCGACGACCACCACGGCCTCGCGCTTGGCTCCGCGCGAGATGACGAACGTGCCCGCAATGGGCCACGTCTCGACCGCGGCTTTGACCTGCAAGGCAACGGGCATGGGGCGGCTCGGTGCGTGCCGCGCGCGTCCCACTATCAGCGCAACCGGTTGCTGGCGTGCGCCAGGAACAGGTAGACGCGGCCGCTGTCGGAAATCAGGTGGTTGTGCACGCTGCGGCCCGAAGGGTCCTTCTGCTCGATGTCGCGCACCATCCACTCGAAATCGACGAGGAAGCGGTCCACCACGCGGCGGAAATCCATGTCGGTCCTGTAGCGTGCGCTGATCTCGTCGAACAAGGCCCGGCCTTCGTTGGTGTAAATGCTGCGCACCATGATGCCGCGCTGGCCGGCGCGGAAGCGCGACCAGATGGCGGACGCGGTGGTCGGGTCCAGCGCGCGGGCGATGTTGGCGATGTTGATGGCGCTGTCCTCGCGCGAGGCGCGCGCCAGCAGGTCGCCCAGCGTCCAGCGGTCGCCACCGTCGGCGAGCGGCACCGGCAGGGTCGGCTCGGCGCGCTGGTTGGCGAACGCGGCGCTCAGGGACACGGGTGCGGCGGGCGCGATCGGTTGGGGCGGCGCTACGTCGCGGCGCTCGCGCGCGGAGAGGCTCGACAGGTGCTCCAGCGCGCGCAGCTGGTCGCTCAACGCGCTCCGCATGTTCTCGGCGCTCTCGCGGGCGGCGGCCGGGAGCCGCTCCGCCTCCATGCGGATGCGCTCCTGCTCCATCTGCAGGTCGGCGGCGGCGCGCGCCGCGCGCGCCTTCAGGTCGTCCGAGGTCTCGGTGAAGCGGCTGGCCATCGCGCCCAAGTGGCTCGACACCTCCTGCGACACGCCGGTCACCTTCGAGCGCATCTCCTCGAGCGCGCGGGCGGCCTGCGCGTCCGTCTGCTGCCTGAGCCGCTCCAGCTCGGCGGCGGCGGTCCTGGCATGCGCCGTCGCATCGTGGGCCAGCTGTTGCGTCACCGTGCGGGCGCGGTCCTCGGTCTCGGTCATGGCGCCTTCCAGCGTCTGCGAATAGCCGCGCATGACCTGGTC
>DATBKR010000075.1:0-19027 GCA_036555805.1 Hyphomicrobiaceae bacterium
TATCGAGGAGGAGTGCGCAAGATGAGAAGGTGGTTGTTGGCGGCCGGGCTGATCGCCGCCGCCGCTGCGTCGCCGGCTCTGGCGGCCGATATCGACGGCGTGCCGCCGCCTCCGAGGAGCGGACCTTATGGCGGGCCGTACGGCGGGCCCTACAGCGGACCCTACGACGATCCGCGATACACGCCGAAGGGGCCGCCGCAGTCCTACTACGATGACGACGATGACGACCGCGACGACGGCCGGCCACCCGCGCAGAAATATACCTACGCGCCGCCCAAGTACGCGCCGCCGCCTCCCGCCAAGACCTGCGTGCGCAGCGAGCAGGTGCGCGACCGCCTGACCAGCCAGGGTTGGAACGGCTTCCACGACGGCAAGCCGGTGAGCGCAGGCTTGGTAACGCTCAGGGCCCGTCGCCCGAGTGGGCGGCTGTTCGAGCTGACGCTGCACCGGTGCACGGGCGAAATCCTGGAGGCGCGGCCGCTCGAGCCCAGGCCGTTCGGTCCCTACGCCTACCGCCAGCCCTATGGCCCCTACGGCCCCTGGCGCTGGGGCCCGGCCACCGCGGCGCCCTACGGCTACCAGGACGACGGCTGGCAGGATCGGCCCTATGCCGACCGCGGCCAGCGGCGTTGGGGCGACTAGCGCTCGGGGCGCCGGGGGCGGATTGGGGCGAAGCCCGCAATCCGCCATTGCCGATCAAGGGATGCAATCGGCGGATTACGGGCTTCGCCCTCATCCGCCCTACGGTGTTTCAGAAGCATGGACCTCGTGGCGCTGGCCAAGAACCCCGTGCCCAGCGGCGCCAAGACGGGCACGTTCAGGAGCTACGGCGGGGTGAGGCTGCGCTTTGCGCGCTGGGAGGCCACGCGCGGGCCGGCGAGCGGCACAGTGTGCGTGTTCCAGGGCCGCAGCGAGTTCATCGAGAAGTATTTCGAGGTGGTGGCCGACCTGCGCCGGCGCGGCTTTGCCGTGGCGACGCTCGACTGGCGCGGCCAGGGCGGCTCGGAGCGGCTGCTCTCCAACCCGCGCAAGGGACACGTGCGCTCGTTCGCCGATTACGACCGCGACCTGGCCGCCTTCATGAAGGAGATCGTGCTGCCCACCTGCCCGCCGCCCTTCATTGCGCTGGCCCATTCCATGGGCGGCCATATCCTGCTGCGCAACGCGGCGGCGCGGGACCCCTGGTTCTCGCGCATGGTGCTGTCGGCGCCGATGATTGCCATTTCGCCCAAGGAACTGGGCTATCCGCCGCCCATCCCGCGTCTCTTTGCCGAGGGGTTGTGCGCCGTAGGCCTGGGGCGGCTGTACGCGCCCGGCGGCAGCGACCGCGCACTCGACGAGGACCCGTTCGAGGGCAACGTGCTCACCTCCGACCGGGACCGCTATGCCCGCAACTGCATGGTGATCGAAGCGGCGCCGCACCTGGCCCTGGGCTCACCCACCAACCGGTGGCTGCGATCAGCCTTGCGCTCCATCGCGACGGTGTCGGCGCCGAGCTACGCCGCGCAGGTGAAGGTGCCGCTGCTCCTGTTCGCCGCCGGGATGGACCAGATCGTGTCCACCACCGACATCGAGGAGCTGGGGACGCGACTCAAGGTCGGAAGCCACATCCTGATCCCGCAGGCGCGGCACGAGATCCTGCAGGAGAAGAACGAAGTGCGCCGCGACTTCTGGGCGGCTTTCGACTCCTACCTGGGCATCGACACGGCCGCCTCTTGACGACGGCCGCAACGTGGCTTTCCCGAGACTCCTGACAGGACCCCTAGTCGCGATGCGCCGGGCGGTAGACGCCAGTGCGCGGGTCGTACTCCAGGCGGCCCATATCCTTCTCGAAGGCCCGGCCGGCCGCCACCCTGCGGAATTCGTCCTCGGCGCGCCGGACCTCGGCGACGATCAGGCGGGCCGGGCGCCACACCCAGCGGTAGCCCGCATACACAGCTGCTCCGACGAGAGCCAAGGCGATCAACTGTGCCACCACTCACCTCCTGGGGCCTTCGCCCCGTCCGCAACCTTAGAGCCCAACTCAGAGGCCGAACCGCGACCAAAGGGCGCGGGCTTCGATTGCCGAGAGCACATCATCGGCGAAGGACGGCGCAAAGGCAAATCCCTCGTTCGTGATACTCCCAAATCCCGGCAGCCGCCGGAAGCGCGACAACAGACCGCCGCCCGCCAGCGGCACGGCCTTGAGCCGCACTTTCGGCCCATGCACCTCCCGCATCTTGCTGCGCATGTCGGCGATGCCGTCGATCAGGCCTAGCTCGCGCGCCTTGACCGCCGACCAGAACGAGCCGGAGAACAGGTCGTCCTTGGAGCCGGCGAGCTTGCCCGCCCGGCGCTCCTTAACAACGTTCATGAACACCTTGTGGACGTCGCGCTGCAGCTCCTTGAGCAGGGCCACGTCTTCGGGGCGTTCCGGGCGGAAGGGGTCGAGCGCGCCCTTGTCTTTTCCCGCGGTATGAACGCGCCGTTCGATTCCGAACCGGTCGATGAACTTGTCGAGGCCGAAGCCCGCCGAGATGACGCCGATGGAGCCCACGATCGAGGACGGGTCGGCGTAGATTTCATCCCCGGCAAGGGCCAGGAAATACCCGCCGGAGGCCGCGATGTCCTCGCAGAACACGTAGATCCGCTTATCCTTCTCCTGGGCGAGTTGGCGCAGGCGGCTGAAGATCAGGTGGGACTGCACGGGCGAGCCGCCTGGCGAGTTGATGACCACCGCCACAGTAGGCAGCTTTGACACGTTGAAGGCCTTCTCGATGGCGCCGGCCACCGAGGCGAGCGCCAAGCCGGGCCGCAGCGGCGTCACCATGCCGATGGGGCCGGAGAAACGCAGCACCGGTACAGTGGGATGGCGCAAGAACAGGCCCATCGGACCTCCAGGAAGGGGACATCTCCCTAGATGGGGGGCAATGCCGCCTATGCCAAGCCAGCAGAACTGTCACGCCGAAAGTGTGACCAGCCCGGCCCACCGGGGCCCTACGCGCCCTCCTGCTACCGGCAGGGGCCGCCGCCTATCGGCAACGCCCCGCCGTCGCGCAGCACCGCGGCGATACCGGGCCGGAAGCTGTGATCAGCGTTGTGGAGAATGAGCCCCGGGAGCAGTTCCAGGGGTGCCCGGCTGCCCTTCACCGCGCGCACCAGCACCCGCGCGGCCGGCTGCCTATCCTGCGGATGCACGGGCACGACGACAGTCCCGCCGAAGCGCCCTTCCAGCGCCGCGAGCACCTCGGCCAGAGCGTCGGCGCGGTGGATCAGCGTGACAAGGCCGCTGGGCCGGGCCATCGCTGCCAGGAAGCGCGCCCAGCGATCGAGCGTACCCGCGGGCATGGCATTGGCCGCGGCCTTCACCGGGTCGCCGGCCGCCGTCCCGCGGCCCTCCACGTGGAACGGCGGGTTGGCGAGCACGTGGTCGTAGCTCTCGGCTCCCGCGGCCAGCTCGGGGTTGGCGCCGAGTGGCCGCAGGAGATCGGCCTCCACCACGCGCACGCGGGCGCCCAGATCGTTGCGCTCGACGTTGCGCCGGGCCAGCGCCGCCAGCCGCGCATCGCGTTCGACCAGGGTAACGCGCACGTCGGGTAAGCGATGGGCGACGCACAGGCCCACGACACCTACCCCGGCGCCCACATCCAGCACCTGCGCGCCGCGCCGTGCCTCCACGGTCGCGGCCAGCAGCACGGCGTCGAGGCCGGCGCGGTAGCCCGTGCCGGGCTGGAGGATGCGCAGCCGTCCGCCGAGGAAAGCGTCGTCGCTCTCCTCGCGGTGCGAAGCCCGGCGTACGGCCGCGTTCATCCCGGCGCCTCTCTCTCGGCCAGCAGCCAGGCGTGCAGCCCCGCGTCCTCGAGCAGCACGCGGGCCTGCCTCCAGTCCTCCGCGGCGACCTGGAGGCGGCGCGGAAAGGCGCCGATGGAGCCTTCGGCGATGCTCATGTGCTGGTCGGCGAGGAAGCTGGCGATGCCGGCCTGGCGCAGCACTGCCTGGGCGAAGTTCATGACTACCGCGTCGTTGCTGCGCAGGATGTCCCACATCGGCGGCCTCTCGTCCTGTCGTGAACCTGTCGTCCGTCATCTCGTGGGCCCGGTCTCGGGCCTCGCCGCACCTGCGATCCGGCGCGTTCTGTCGCGGCCGGCGGGCTTGACTGGTCCAGGCGGCCCCAGAATATAGCCGAGCCAACCTTGGTCGGAGATAGCACGGCTTGGGCGTCGTCGCACGCGAAGAGGCGCAGGGTTCTCCGCCGGATGGGCTGCGGCCGCTGCTCGACCTGGTTGCCGACGACATGGCCGAGGTGAACCGCATCATCCTCGACAAGGCCATGTCGGGTGTCGAGCTGATCCCGACGCTGGCGCATCACCTGATCGACTCGGGCGGCAAACGGCTGCGGCCGATGCTGACCATCGCCGCCGCCAAACTGTGCGGCTACGAGGGCCGCGGGCACGTCCGGCTCGCCGCCGCCGTCGAGTTCATGCACACAGCCACCCTGCTGCACGACGACGTGGTGGACGACAGCGACTTTCGCCGCGGGCGCAAGTCGGCGCGACTGATCTGGGGCAACCAGGCGAGCGTGCTGGTGGGCGATTTCCTGCTCGGGCAGGCCTTCCGCATGATGGTCGAGGTGGGCTCGCTGCCGGCGCTGCGCATTCTCTCCAACGCCGCCGCGGTAATCGCCGAGGGCGAGGTGATGCAGCTGGCCGCCGCCACCGAGACCGCCACGACCGAGGAGGACTACCTCGCCATCATCACTGCCAAGACCGCCGCCCTGTTCTCGGCCGCCACGGAGGTGGGCGCGGCCATCGCCGGCCGGCCTGCCGCCGAGCAGGCGGCGCTGCGGGACTACGGCCTGAACCTGGGGATCGCCTTCCAGCTGGTCGACGATGCGCTCGACTACGCCGGGGAGAGCGGCCGGCTCGGCAAGTCCACGGGCGACGATTTCCGCGAGGGCAAGATCACGTTGCCCGTCATCCTGTGCGTGCGGAGCGGCGGTGAGGAGGAGCGCGCATTCTGGACCCGCACGCTGGGCGACAGCCGGGTCGAGGCCGGCGACTTCGAGCAGGCCGTGACGCTGATGCGGCGCCACGGCGCGATCGAGGCCACCATGGAGAGGGCGCGGCGCTACGGGGCGCTGGCGCACGAAGCGCTTGCATCCGTATCGCCCGGCGTGCCTCAGCGCGCGCTGGCCGAGGTCGTGGAGTTCTGCATCACGCGCGCGAGCTGAGGCCGGCTGTGCGCGACCCGCGAAAACCTCCCCCCGATCGGGGATGCTCAAGCGGCCACGCGGCGGCCATTTGATCGGCGTGGCCCGGGGGCTCGGCATAGTCCGAGCGACGCCTCGTGTGGGCCGCACCCGGCCTTCGGGACGTGGTCAGGGCGCAGCCTCATCAAGCGATTGGGCCGCACCCGGCCCCTTGGGGGGGAAGGTCAGGGTGCGGCCCTCGTCGTTCCGCGCGACCTCAGGGCACGCCGGCGAGGACGGTGCGCTCGACCCACCATGCGGGCTTTGCCGCGGCGACGGCTGCGGCAGCGACGCGCGCGGCGTCTCGGCTCGAAAAGAGGCCGAAGCAGGTGGGGCCGCTCCCTGACATGGCAGCGAAGCGGCAATCCGGCTGAGCCGCCAGCAGCGCCTTGATCTCGCCGACGGCCGGAAGCAGGGCACAGGCGGGCGCCTCCAGATCGTTGCCGTGCGCCCGCATGTAGTCGAGCAGCCCCGCGAGATCGGCGAAGGCCGGCGGTGTGGGCGCGAGTGTTTCAGCGGGCCCCGGGCCGCGCCCGAGCCCGGCGAACACGCTGGCCGTGGCGAGCGGCCGGCGCGGGTTGACGAGCACGGCGTCCAGCGCCGGCAGAGACCGCAGCGGGGTGATCCTCTCGCCCTTTCCCCACATCAGGGCCGGGCCGTCGTGGAGACACACCGGCACGTCTGCACCGAGCCGCGCCGCGATGTCGAGCCAGCCAATGGCGGCGGCGCGTTCCGGGCTGGAGCGGCGGACCGCGCGCAGCAGCGCCGCTGCGTCGGCCGAGCCGCCGCCGAGGCCGGCCGCCACCGGCAGGTTCTTATGGAGATGCACCGCGCCGATGCGAAGGTGCGGGTCGGCTTCGCGCAGCAGCGCCATTGTCCGGCTCAGCAGGTTTTCGCCGTCGATGTCGGGGCCGGAGGGACCGCTTACCGTGAGTTGACCGGCCGCGGCATCGGTCTCGATCGTCACCACGTCGCTGGCTTCGGCGAACGTGACGAGGCTTTCAAGCTCGTGATAGCCGTCGGTGCGCCGGCCGCGCACGACCAGGGTCAAATTCACCTTGGCACGGGCGAGTTCGCCAATCCGCATGGCACCGCTGGCCCAACAAGCGCGCTGGCAGTGCGCCGTTGCGGCTATTGCGCGTTCGGCGCGTTGCCCGCGCTGCGGCGCTTGGGCGCCGCGTCGCTGCGCGCATCGCGGCCGCGCCGCGCTTGACGCGCTTGCGCGTCCGGCAGACCCTTCTGCAGCTTCTGCTTGATCTTTTCGGCGTCCTCGGGCTCGGGATTGAGCTTGAGGGCCTGGTCCCATTGGAAGCGGGCCTCGCGCTCGCGGCCCACACGCCAGTAGGCGTCGCCGAGGTGGTCGTTGAGGGTGGCATCCTCGGGCCGCAGCACCACCGCCTGTTCGAGGTACTTCACCGCCTCGTTGAAGTTGCCCAGCCGATAGTGCGCCCATCCCAGGCTGTCCACGATGTAGCCGTCGTCGGGCTTCAGCCGCACGGCCTTCTCGATCATCTGCATGCCCTTCTTGAGGTAGCGGTTATGATCGATCCATGTGTAGCCGAGATAGTTGAGCGTCAGCGGTTGGTCGCCGCTGAGCTTCAGGGAGCGCTGCAGGTCGGCCTCGGCCTCCGGCAGCTTCTTCAGCCGCTCGTAGCACGTGCCCCGCGCATAGAAGAACGTCCAGTGCTTGGCCTCCGGCTGGGGGAGGAGCGCGATGGCCTTGGTGTAGTAGTCGGCGGCTTCGGCGTAGCGCTTATGCGCGCGCATGATGTTGCCGAGCGCCTCCAGCGGGCGGATATCGCGCGGGTGCTGGCGCGCCAGTTTTTCCAGGAGCGCCTGCGCCTCGTCCACCCGCTCCAGCTGGTTGAGGTTCAGTGCCTTGCTGATGTCGATGGCGACCTCCAGCGGCGTGCCCCTGGGGATGCGGTCGTAGGCGTCGATGGCGGCACCGTAGTGCTTGGCGGACTCCTGCGCGCCCGCCAGCGCCAGCAGCGGGAACGGCGCATCCGGTGAGAGATTGAGGGCGAACTGCAGGAACACGATGCCGAGCCGGAGGGTGACGGGGTCGCCGGCGGCGGGAACGGGCTCGCTCGCAAGCAATTCGCCCAGGCCGTAGAACAGCTCGGCCAGGCCCTCCGACGGCGACGTGATGAGCAGCGACGGACGCTTGCCCGCCTCGATCTCGCCGCGCAGCGCTCGGGCGTAGGGGTGGCCCTCGCCCTTGGCCCGCTCGAAGTGGGCGTTGAGGATGCTCTGGGCGAGCTTGGGATCGCCGGAGTTGGCGGCGTGGCGGGCATAGGCGAGGGCGACGCGCAGGATGCGCTGGTCGTTCTTGGAGATGCGGCTGTACGAAGCCCGCGCCTCCGCCGTGCGGCCCGCAAGGTCGGCGAGCAGGGCGCGGTGGTAGCGCACGAAGGTATTGGCCCAGTCCGGCAGCTTCGCGGCGTCGATGACGGCCAACGCCTCGTCGGTCTTGCCCTGGGCCTGCAGAATCCAGGCGCGCGCCAGGATGTTGGTCAGCTCCCCGATGGGATGCGTACCGCTGCCCTTGAAGTGCTCCTCGGCCTCGGCGAAGCGGCCGGCCTTGAAGGCGGCAATGCCGAGCAGGACGTGCGCCACGCGGTTGTTCGGCTCGACGTTGACCAGCTCCTTGGCCAGCGCTTCCGCCCGCGGCCAGTTGCCCTGGCTCGCCTCCATCTGCAGCGCCGAGTCGATCAGCATGGCGCTGTCCGGATCGGCCTGCAGGGCCTTTTCGTAGAAGGCCGCCGCCGCCGGGGCGTCGAGCTGCTTACCCGCCAGCCGGCCGGCGAGATAGCTGCCGAGCTGCGAGCGCGACTCGACGGTGTGCGCGGGAGGATCGCCCGCCGCGGCCGCCACCGGCGCTGCGACGTTCAGCACCACTGCCAGACCGAGGGCAAGTGCTGTGCCCGGGAGCGCGCAAGGCCGACCGCTCATATTACCTCGTTGGGGAGCTCGAACTTGGGATTTTCCGATCTTGCACCGAACGCTAGCAGATGTGGTCATCCGTTGCGACCCCTCTATTGGCGCCTCCACAATTCCGCCGCGTTGGGCCGCGCCGAATATCATGACCCAGCGCCGTCCGCGGGGGCGGCGCTCAGGTGCCGCGGTGAGGCGTGGCCAGGGCTCATCGCCGCCTCGCCTCCGGGTCCATGGCACCCTGCAGGCGCATGGCCGCCGTGTGCACGAGCTTCAGCGTCAGGGCCTTGCGCCGGGCGCCCGGAAGCCTGTGCTCCGGCGCGCCACGCAACACCTCGCCGCCGTAACGGTCGGCCACGATCAGGCCGGTGTCCGCCGGCAGGATGGCGCGCGGGAATGCCGTCGCCACCGCGAAGAAGAACCGGTCGCAGAATGCTCGGTACTCGTGCCATTTGTGGTCGGCGCGGAAGTCCTCGACCGAGGACTTGATCTCGACGATCCAGATCTCGCCCGCTCCGGTGATGGCCACCACGTCGGCACGCCGGCCGTTGGCCAAGGAGACCTCGGAGACCGTGGCCATCTGGTGCGAATGCAGTAACCTTGCCACACCACGGCCGATATCGAGGGCTGCCGGCGACGGACGCCGGTCCTCGACCGCTTCGAGTTCTGAGGGGAGCAAGGGCATTGGCGCGAGATCACGCATCACTGTGTCCCTCCCGTCTCGGCAGACCCAGAGGTTTGCGCTAGAATTACAAGGGTAAAGGGCGTTCTCCTTCGGAATTCTCAACAGCGCCCACCGTTATTGAGGATCGGCTCGGCGGCAGTCAGGCAGACGGGGGCGGTTATCGCATGTTTTTCAAACGTTCACAGCCCGGTGAGAGCGCGGTCGTGACAAATCGGGGCGCCGACGGTGCCGAACACACAGGCAGCGAGACCGCAACTGTGGCGGCCCGGCCCAGGCCGCTGCAGGCGTCCGAGCTGCGCCGTGTGGTCAATCCGTCCTCGCTCGGCTTCAGGACCACCGACGACCTCACCCCCGTCAACGGCCTGATCGGGCAGGAGCGGGCGCTGAAGGCGATCCAGTTCGGCACCGACATCAAGAGCCACGATTTCAACATGTTCGTGCTGGGGCCGCCGGCCTCGGGCAAGAGCACCGCGGTGAAGGCGCATCTGGGCCCCAAGGCGGCGGAGGGACCGGTGCCGCCCGATTGGGTCTACGTCTACAACTTCGAGAACCCCAACCGCCCGAAGGCGCTGCGGCTGCCGTCCGGGCGCGCGAGGCATCTCGCCAAGGGCATGATTGCCGCCCTCGACGAGCTGCGCGGCGTGTTGCCGGTGCGCTTCGAGAGCGAGGACTACCAGACGCGGCGGCGGGCCATCGACGAGCAGTTCCGGTCCGGCAACGAGGAGGCGCTGGAAGCGCTGAGCAAGAAGGCCAACGCCCAGAACATCGCGCTCCTGCGTACGCCCACCGGCTTCGCCATGGCCCCGATGCATGAGGGCAAGGTGGTGAAGCCCGAGGTCTTCAACGCCCTGCCCGAGGCCATGCGCCGGGATGTGGAGAACAAGATCGCCGCCCTGGAGAAGGAGCTGGCGGCGATCCTGGAACGCCTGCCCGCGACCGAGAAGCGGCGCCGCCAGCAGCTGAGCGAGCTGAACGAGGAGGTGGCCACCTCGGCCATCCGCGACGCCCTGTTCGATCTGCACGGTTCCTTCAGCGACGTGCCCGAGGCCGCGGCGTACCTGGAGGCGGCGGGGCAGGACATGGTGCGCAACGTAGGGCTGTTCCTGGCCACGGGCGAGGAGGAGAACGCCCTCGTCAGGCGCCCCACCGACAGCGCCCAGGACCCGCGCTTCCGGCGCTACCTCATCAACATCATGGCCGCGAACGGCGAGGGCGGGGCTCCAGGCGGGACAAGGGGCGCCCCCGTCATCGAGGAGATCAACCCCACCTACGGGAACGTGGTCGGGCGCGTCGAGCACCTGGCGCAGATGGGCACGCTGGTCACCGACTTCCTGCTGATCAAGCCCGGCGCGCTGCACAGGGCCAACGGCGGCTACCTCCTGGTCGATGCGCGCCGGCTGCTGCTGTCGCCGTTCGCCTGGGAGGCGCTGAAGCGGGCCATCAAGGCGCGCGAGATCCGCATCGAGCAGCCGACCGAGGTGTCGGGGCTGATCTCGACCCAGTCGCTGGACCCGGACCCGATCCCGCTCGACGTCAAGGTGGTGCTGTTCGGAGACCGCGAGCTGTACTACCTGCTGTCCGCCTACGACCCGGATTTCCCGAGGCTTTTCAAGGTGCAGGCGGATTTCGACGACACCATCTCCCGCTCGTCCGAGAACGACAACGCCTACGCCCGCCTGATCGCTTCGGTGGTCAAGGAGCACGGTCTCAAGCCGCTCGATGCCGCGGCCGTGGCCCGCGTCATCGACGAGGGCGCGCGGCTGGCCGAGGACCGCGAGAAGCTGTCGATCGAGCTGGGCCGCATTTCCGACATCGTGCGGGAAGCGGATTACTGGTCGACCCACGCCAAGCGCAAGGTCACCAGCCGGCAGGACGTCACTCGGGCCATCGAGGAGCAGCTGCAGCGGGCCGACCGGCTGCGCGACCGCGCGCAGGAGACCATCACGCGCGGCATCGTCCTGGTCGATACCGAGGGCACCGAGGTGGGCCGCATCAACGGCCTGTCGGTGGTCCAGCTCGGCAGCTTTTCCTTCGGCCGCCCGAGCCGCATCACCGCGCGCGTGCGCGTCGGGTCCGGCCGCGTGATGGATATCGAGCGCGAGGCCAAGCTCGGCGGGCCGCTGCACTCCAAGGGCGTGATGATCCTGTGGGGCTTCCTGGCGGGGCGCTACGCGCTCGACGTACCGCTGGCGCTTGCCGCCACGCTGGTGTTCGAGCAGTCCTACGGCGGCGTGGACGGCGACAGCGCCTCCTCGGCCGAACTCTACGCCCTGCTGTCGGCTCTGTCCGAGGTGCCCATCAGGCAGTCGCTGGCGGTCACCGGCTCGGTCAACCAGCAGGGCGAGGTGCAGGCCATCGGCGGCGTCAACGAGAAGATCGAGGGCTTCTTCGACGTCTGCCGCGCGCGGGGCCTGAACGGGGAGCAGGGCGTGCTCGTCCCCAGCTCGAACGTGCAGCACCTGATGCTGCGCGAGGACGTGGTGGAAGCCGTGAAGAACGGGCAGTTCGCCATCTATGGCGTGAGCACGATCGACGAGGGCATCGAGATCCTGACCGGAGTGCAGGCCGGCGAGCGCAGCGCCGACGGCCGCTTCCCCGCCGGCACCGTCAACGGCCTGGTCGAGGATGCGCTCATGTCGTTCGCGGAGCGCGGCCGCAGCTTTGCCAGAGCCGCCCGCGACACCGGCGAGGGGCCCGCAGAGGCATCATGATCGCGCACGTTGCCCAATCCGGGGAGGACCGCGGCCGGGTGGTGATCCAGATCCGCTCGCACCACCCGAGCGCCATCGCCATGCAGGCCGCCGTGCACATCGCGCGCGCCTTCGGCTCGGACCTGGAGAGCCTGTTCGTGGAGGATACGCAGCTGTTCGACTGCGCGGCCTACGGCTTCGTGCGCGAGGTCTCGCTGTCCGGGCGGCAGACGCGGGCCCTCTCGCTCGACGCCATGATGCGCGACCTGCACCTGGCGGCCCAGGGCACGCGGCGCCAGCTCGAGGCGCTGGCCCGCAGGGCCGAGGTGCCGCTGCGCTGCCGGGTGGTGCGCGACGAGCCGCTGCGGGCCCTCACCATCGCCTGTGCCGAGGTGGGGCCGTGGAACGTCGTCGCGCTGGGCGAGCCGTTCGCCGCCGGCAACAGCGGGCTCCTCAAGCAGCTGCTGGCCGAGGTGTCGGGCACCACGGGCATCGTCACGGTGGGTCCGAGGGCCCGGCGCGTCTCCGGCCCCGTGATCGTGGCGGTGGAGGACATCGCGGAGCTGCCCGACATGCTGCGCACGGCCGAGCGCGTCGCCGGCGTCGAGGGTGCCGAGATCGTCCTGCTGCTGGTGGGACCGGGCGAGGACGACGTGGAGCGCATGGAGGGCGAGGCCAGGCTGGTGGTGGAGGACCGCCAGGGCGTGCGCATCGAACGGGCGGCGGTGGCGCACGGCGCCGACGCTCATATGGCCGAGACGCTGCGCAAACTTGAGGGCGGCATGGTGATCTGCCGCTTCGGCGGCCTAGTGGTGCCCGACGAGGGCGACCTGCGCCCGCTCGCCGCCGCCCTGGAGTGCCCCCTGTTCCTGGTGCGCGCGGATGGACCCAGCGCCCCGCCGCCCCTGACAGCGCTCCCCGCCCCTGGCGATCGTTGAGCGGAGCTTCTCAGCCGAACCGACGCTTGGCGAGCCAACCCACGCGTCCGGCAGGGAGGCGCGCAAGGGCCCACCGGGTGTGCTACAACTCGAGCCGGCGGTTGGCTCGATAGGGACGCGTTGCAGTCGCGGGCACGGCAGTTCTGGTTGCGTTTGGAGGGCCTCCGGGTGCGGCTGGGCACGGCCGGCCGGCGGCTCGGCGCAGCGGTTTGGCCGTCGGACCGCGCGTCCACGGCCGCGGCGCGGTCGCCGGTACAGTCCGGGGCGGACGCGCAGCGCCTGTGGCGGCTGGTGGTGGATGCCGTGCCGGAGCCGGCCGTGGCCCTCAACGGCGCCGCGCGCATCGTGCACGCCAACCGCCTCGCCGAGGAGCAGTTCGGCGCCGGCCGGCGCGGCGGGCATATCGCCTCCATGAGCCGCGACCCCGGCCTGCTGGCGGCGGTGGAGGAGGCGCTGGCCACGCGCCGGGGCCAGTCGGTGGAGCTGCACGGGCGGGTGCCGGTGGAGCGGCGCCTGCTCGCCACCCTGGCCCCGATCGGGGAGACTGCCGCCGAGGCGCGCGAGGTGCCCATCCTGCTCATCACCTTCCGCGACCTCTCCGAGCAGGACCGGCTGGCCCGCATGCGCGCCGATTTCGTCGCCAACGCCAGCCACGAGCTGCGCACCCCGCTCGCCTACCTCAAGGGCTCGGTGGAGACCCTGCTGGGGCCGGCCAGGGACGATGCCGCCGCGCGCGAGACCTTCCTCAGGACCATGGGCGAGCAGGCCGAGCGCATGTCGCGGCTGGTCGACGACCTTCTGTCCCTCAGCCGCGTGGAGATGCGCGAATACCTGCCGCCCTCCGGCGAGGCCGACCTGGGCGCCGTCCTCGCCGATGTGGCGCAGGCGCTGCAGCCGATGACGCAGCAGGCCGGCGTCAGCCTCTCGCTGTCGGGCCTGGACGGCGCGGGGCCCGTGCGCGGCGACCACGACGAGCTGGCGCAGGCGTTCCAGAACCTGATCCAGAACGCCGTCAAGTACGGCCGCGAGGGCGGCAGGGTCGAGGTGCGCCTGTCGCGTGAGCCGCCGGACGGCCGGCCGCTGCGCTACCGCGTCGATGTGATCGACGACGGGCCCGGCATCGGCCCCCAGCACCTGCCGCGGCTGACCGAGCGCTTCTACCGCGTCAACGTGGCAGCGAGCCGGGAGAAGGGCGGCACCGGGCTCGGCCTCGCCATCGTCAAGCACATCCTCAACCGCCACCGCGGCGAGCTGCTGATCGCCTCCCGGCTCGGGCACGGCTCCACATTCTCCGTGGTCCTGCCGGGCATGCCGGGCTAGCGTTGCGACACCAACAAAGCGATCAAATAAATCAATAGCTTGAATTGTCATATGGCAGTCGCTTCGGTGCGCTAGAACGGTCAGCGCGGGAGCCGCCGCCGGCCTGCCCCACGCTTGAGAAAAATGCGTTGAAGCCGAATGCGGCGTCTGCAAGACCGTCAGCCAGCTGCCTGGAGGAGCTGCCGCATGAACGAGCACATCGTGAGGTCCTACGACCAGGAGCTGGAGCTGCTCGACCAGAAGATCGCGCAGATGGGCGGCCTGGTGGAGCGGGAGCTGGCGCAGGGCTTCGACGCCCTGGAGCGGCGCGACCCCCGGCTCGCCGCCGATGTCGTCAGCGACGACCGCAAGGTCGATGCGCTGGAAGGCGAGATCCAGGACCTGACCATCCGGATGATCGCCCGGCGCCAGCCCATGGCGGTGGACCTGCGCCACATCATGACGGTGCTGAAGATCGCCGGCGACCTGGAGCGCACCGGCGACCTCGCCAAGAACATCGCCAAGCGGGCGCTGGCGGTGTCGGGCGAGACCCATCCTAAGCCGCTGATGACGGGCCTGAAGCACATGGTCGAGCTCGCGCTGAGCCAGCTCAAGGACGTGCTCGACGCCTATGCCGAACGCGACGCCGAAAAGGCAGGCGCCGTCTGGCGGCGCGACGAGCGCATCGACGCCATGTACAACTCGCTGTTCCGCGAGCTGCTCACCTATATGATGGAGGACCCGCGCAACATCGGCCTGTGCACCCACCTGCTGTTTGCGGCCAAGAACATCGAGCGCGTCGGCGACCACGCCACCAACATCGCCGAGGATGTGCACTACCTGGTGCACGGCGCCCCCCTCGCCGACGAGCGCCCGAAAGGCGACGACACGGCGTCCACGCTCATCCGCAAGGATTAGAGGTTGCGGCGACGAGCAGGCGCCAGCGATTGACCGCGCAAGCATGGACCAAGCCTTCCCGTGACGGAGCTGACGGCGCACATCCTGGTCGTTGAGGACGAGGCGGCCCTGGCCCAGCTGATCCGCTACAATCTCGCTGCCGAGGGCCTCCGCGTCGCCATCGCGGCCACCGGCGAGGAGGCCGAGATGCTGGTGGCCGAGGAGGCCTTCGACCTCGTCATCCTCGACTGGATGCTGCCGGGCATCTCCGGCCTGGAGCTGTGCCGCCGGCTGCGCAAGCGCGAGGCCACGCAGGCGATCGCGGTTCTCATGCTCACTGCCCGCGGCGAGGAAGCCGACCGCGTGCGCGGCCTCTCCACCGGCGCCGACGACTACGTGGTGAAGCCGTTCTCCGTCCCTGAGCTCCTGGCCCGCGTGAAGGCCCTCCTGCGCCGCGCCGTGCCGCAACGCATTGCCGACACGCTGCAGGGCGGCGACATTGTCCTCGACCGCGCCGCGCACCGCGTCACGCGGCGCGCCCGCGAGGTGCGGCTCGGGCCGACGGAGTTCAAGCTGCTGGTGTTCTTCATGGAGAACGCGGGCCGCGTGCTGACGCGCCAGCAATTGCTCGACGGCGTCTGGGGGCGCGACGCCTTCATCGACGGGCGCACCGTCGATGTCCACGTGGGGCGACTCAGGAAGGCGCTGATCCGCGGCGCCGACACGGACCCGATCCGGACCGTGCGCGGCACCGGTTACGCCTTCAGTAGCGACGCAGTCTGAGATTCGCAGCTGCGCAACAGGTCTTCTAACTCATCCACAAAAAGAATCGCGAGTTGTTGTGCACAAGTCACAGTTCGATGCTCAATCGTTGCTCGGACGCGCGGCGCGCTTGAGGCGGGTGCTAACCTCATAGTAACTTCCCGGCTGTCAGCTGTGGTCCCTCGCGCCGGTTGCCGAGGGTTAAGATTCCCAGCAGTTCCTAGAGCGTAGCAGGCGCACCGTCGTGCGCTGTGTGAGCGTACGCGTCTGTCAGTCCCCAGTAGCTGTTGTGTCTGATCGTCGGCCGGTCCGGCGTGTGCGCACGCGTGTCCTCTCTGCACGCCGCGCGCGCCCCGTATCGACTTGAGGGCCGGGCTTTTCGCGTGCGTCGCGTCGCGAAGCCCCGCCGTTTGTCAATTGTGGGAGAACCAGGGCATGTCCTGGAACGACGAGCGCGTCGAGGCCTTGAAGAAGCTGTGGGCGGACGGTCTGAGCGCCAGCCAGATCGCGGGCCGGCTGGGGGGAGTGACGCGCAACGCGGTGATCGGCAAGGTGCATCGCCTGGGACTCGCGGGGCGCGCCACCACTTCGCGCATGAAATCGCACCGCACGCGCGTGCGCACGGCCCATGCCGGCAAGCGCAATCTCATGCGGGCGCGTCCGACAGGCCTGCCGAACTCGCCGCTCAGGAGCCTCTATCTCAGCGATATCGAGCCTTACGTGCCGCCAGCCGAGGAGCTGGTGATCCCGCTCAACGAGCGCAAGTATATCCAGACCCTCACCGAGAGCTGCTGCCGCTGGCCGATCGGCGACCCGCAGCAGCCGGAATTTCATTTCTGCGGCCGGAAGAAGGTCCCAGGCCTGCCCTACTGCGAGGTGCATGCCCGGCGCGCCTTCCAGCCGCCCCAGGCGCGGCGCCGCGACCGCGATTTCGTGCCGATGATCGCCCTGCCGAAAGCGATGCCTGCCGCGCCCGCGCATGACGCGCCCGGGCACCCGGGCGCGCAGCCGAGCGAAAAGGCCGAGGTCTGAGGCGGTCCGCGCCAGCGGTCATGCTGGTGCGGGAAAAGAACCCGGGGGAAGGCCGGGAGCAACGGCGGGGTGTTGCTCCCGGCCGTTTTCGGGGTCAGACCACTCGCGCATACCTCGGACCTTTCACTCCAAGGCTGGTCGCGAGGGGTCTGACCCCCTCTGCCGGCATTGACACCGCGCGGGGCGCGCCGCATAAGTCTGGCCATGACCTATCGATCGTCAAAAGAGCGACGTTTGAGTCCCGGCCCGCTCGTGCGGCTGCGATGACGGGCGTTTGACGCTCAGGTCGCTCATGCCGCGCCGGAGCGCGGCTTTTTTGTTTTTCCGCCGTCGCGCAAGATCCCTCAAGCACCGATCCCCGAGGCTGATCCATGTCCATTCCATCCACGATCCCGGCTTCCGTCTCCGCGTCGTCCGGGATGAAGGCCACCCCAGCCGGCGCCGGCCCGTCGTCCGCCGTGATGCCCACCTACGCGCGCGCCAACCTCGCGTTCGAGCGGGGCGAGGGCTGCTGGCTCATCTCGACCGCGGGCGAGCGCTACCTGGATTTCGCCAGCGGTGTCGCCGTCAACGCGCTGGGGCATGCCCACCCGCGGCTGGTCGCGGCCCTGACCGAGCAGGCCGGCAAGCTCTGGCACAGCTCCAACCTCTACCGGGTTGCGGGGCAGGAGCGCCTGGCCGAGCGGCTGTGCCAGGCGACGTTTGCGGAGCAGGCGTTCTTCTGCAACTCGGGCGCAGAGGCCTGCGAAGGCGCCATCAAGCTCGCCCGCCGCTATCACCACGCCAACGGCAGCCCAGAGCGCTGGCGCACCATCGCCTTCGAGGGTGCCTTCCACGGCCGCACGCTCGCCACCATCGCCGCCGCCGGCAATGCCAAGCACCTGGAGGGCTTCGGCACGCCTGCCGACGGCTTCGACCATGTGCCGTTCGGCGACCTGGAGAAGACGGCGGCGGCGATCGGGCCGGAGACGGCCGCCATCATGGCGGAGCCGGTGCAAGGCGAAGGCGGCATCCGCGTTGCGCCGGCCGGATGGCTCAAGGCCCTGCGCGAGCTGTGCGACGCCCAAGGCCTCCTGCTCGTCCTCGACGAGGTGCAGACCGGCATGGGTCGCACCGGCAGGTTGTTCGCGCACGAGTGGGCCGGCATCACGCCCGACGTGATGGCGGTGGCCAAGGGCCTGGGCGGCGGCTTCCCGATCGGCGCCGTGCTGGCCACCAAGGAGGCCGCCAAGGGCATGGTGGCGGGCACGCACGGCTCCACGTTCGGCGGCAATCCGCTGGCCGTGGCCGTGGCCGGCGCGGTGCTCGACGCAATCCTGGAGCCTGGGTTCCTGGAGCACGTGCAGGCCATGGCGCTGCGCTTCAAGCAGCAGCTGGCCGGCCTCCACGACGCCTATCCGCACATCATCGAGGAGGTGCGCGGCAGCGGCCTTCTGACCGGCCTCAAGGTCAAGCCGCCCGCGGGCCAGGTCATCGACGCGGCCGCCGGCGAGAAGCTGCTGACCGTCGGCGCCGGCGACAACGTGGTGCGCCTCCTGCCCCCGCTGAACGTCCGCGAGGACGAGCTCTCCGAAGCGGTCGGCCGGCTCGGACGGGCGCTTGCCCGTTTCCCCCAACCGGCCTGATAATCGGCCCGTGAGGTTGGTCATGGCTCACCGGGTTCCCCGGCATTTCCTCGACCTGGATGGGATCGACGCCGCCACGCTGCGCCGCATCGTCGATATGGGGCACGCCATGAAGGCGGCGGGCAAGCGCGTGCCGGACGAGCTCAAGCCCGCCGGCATCGCCGACGCGGTGCTGATGATGATCTTCGAGAAGCCGTCCACGCGCACGCGCGTGTCGTTCGACGTGGCCATGCGCCAGCTCGGCGGCCAGACGCTGGCTCTCAACCACACCGACCTGCAGGTCGGGCGCGGCGAGCCGATCTCCGACACGGCCAAGGTGCTGTCGCGCTACGTCGACGTCATCATGATCCGCGCCAACAGGCACGAGACGCTGGGGGAGCTGGCCGCCCACGCCACGGTGCCGGTCATCAACGGCCTCACCGACCGCACCCACCCCTGCCAGATCGTGGCCGACATCATGACGGTGGAGGAGCGTTTGGGTCCCATCGGCGGGCGCAAGGTGGCGTGGAGCGGCGATGGCAACAACGTCGCCGCCTCCTGGATCCAGGCGGCCGCGCGGCTCGGCTTCAAGTTGACGCTGGCCTGCCCGCCGCAGCTCAACCCGGAGCGCGCCATTCTCGACTGGGCGCGCAACGAGGGCGCCGACATCGCGCTGAGCGACGATGCGGCCGCGGCCGTGGCGGGGGCGGACTGCGTGGTCACCGACACGTGGGTGTCCATGGGCCAGCAGGACGACGCCCGGCGCCGCAAGCAGCTGCTGGCGCCCTACGCGGTGGACGCCGAGCTGATGCGCAAGGCGGCGCCCGATGCCATATTCCTGCATTGCCTGCCCGCCTATCGCGGCAGCGAGGTGGCCGCCGAGGTGATCGACGGCCCGCAGTCGGCGGTGTGGGACGAGGCGGAGAACCGGCTGCACGCCCAGAAGGCCATTCTGG
>DATBKR010000076.1:0-8012 GCA_036555805.1 Hyphomicrobiaceae bacterium
GTCGGGCAGCAGCGAGCCGCCGCTCTTGTAGGGCACGTGCGCGATCGGCGCGCCGGTGGCCTGCTTGAACCGCTCCAGCGTCATGTGGGTGGCACTGCCGACGCCGCTGGTGGCGAGGCTGACCGGGCGCGTCTTGGAGAGGGCGACGAAATCGGCGATGGATTTGACTCCCAGCTTGTTGCTCACGATCAGCACGTGCGGCACGTAGCTGACCATCGCCACTGGGGCGAAGTCGTTGAGCGAATCGTAGCCGATGTTGGCGTTGACGATCGGGTTGATGGTGAGCGGCCCGTTGGAGCCGACCAGCAGCGTGTAGCCGTCCGGCGCAGCGCGGGCCACGAACTCGGCGCCCACCCCGCCGCCGGCGCCGGCACGGTTCTCGACGACGACGGGCTGCCCAAGAGCCTTGTGGACGATGTCGCCGACGATCCTGCCGTTGATATCGGCATTGCCGCCGGCCGCGAACGGCACAATGAGGCGGATCGGGTGGTCGGGGTAGCTCTGCGCCCAGGCCGATGGCGCAAGGGCTGCGAGTGCCCCCAGCGCGGCCAGCGCCGCTGAGAATGTCCGACGCGATACGACCATGGTTCCCTCCCCTGATAGTTTGGGTCAACACCGACGCAAGCCGGCGGCGGACCCAACATTGCTTGGATTGAGTGATTCGACGCGTGTTGGGTCTCCCCCGGCCTTCGCCGGGTCGACCCAACCTACGCCGGCGGCAGCGCGATGACGTCCTCGTACTTGTGCCGTCTGGTGATCAGGCCCGAGTGCTGGAAGATGTCGAGCGTGGCCTCGAAGGCGGGGCGGGTGATCTCCACGTGCGGGGTCCAGTTGCCGAGCTTCTGGTAGGCGGCGACGGTGGCCTCCAGCACGGCCGGGTCGATGCCCGCGAAGAACGGCGCCTCTACCCTGGCCACCTCGGCGGCCGGCGTGGCGATGAGCCAGGCGCGCGCCTTGCGGTAGGCGCGCATGAAGCCCTTCGCCATGTCGGAGGCGAGCCAGGCCCGCGTGGCGGCGAGGCTGGAGAAGGCGCACGGCCCGATGGCATCGCCGACGGAGGCGACGACATGGCCGGCCTTGTCGTGCTGGAGCTGCTGCGGCCCCGGCCCCTGCAGGTGGATGAAATCGCCTTGGCCGGCGCGGAACGCGGCGATCATCCTGTCCACCGGGCCGGCGTCGATGGCCGTGATCGCGCCGAAGTCGAGGCCGCGCTTGAAGCAGGCGTACTTGAACATGGCCATCGGCTGTCCGCCATGGTCCACCAGCACCCTGCAGCCCTTGAGCTTGTCCCAGGTAAAGGCGGGATCGGGGCTGCGCCCGGCGAGAAAGAAGCCGTCCATCTCGTTGATCTGGGCGAAATGCAGAGCCGCGGGCTCCTTGCCCTGCTCCAGGGCGCCGAAGCTCTGCGACGGTGCCGACTGGGCTACGTGCACCAACCCGTCGATGAGGCCTGCGACGGCCGACTTGCCCGGTGCGGAGACGGAGTGCTTCGGCTCCAGGCCCTCCGCCTTCAGGAAGCCGCCCGCCATGGTGGCGATGAGGGGCGAATAGAACGCCGAGAAACGAGTGAACTCGATGCGGATCTCTTCGGCCATGGGCTGCTCCCTTCTGCCTGGCGGCGTTGTCGCCTTGGATACGATGGTCACACGCTCGCGCCCGCGGCTCAAGGTCCCCTGTCATACAGGCCCCCTGTCATGCCGGGCGAGCGCGATAGCGCGAGACCCGGTACCCAGGATCACAAACTCCCGCGCCATCCGCTTGAATCTGGGTCCCGGATATTGCGCTGTCGCGCAATTCCGGGATGACAAGCGGTTAGGCTTCGGGAGAACGCGGAGCGTCCAGCATCGGGAATGGGCGTGCCTGCTCGAAGGCCCGCGCCGCACGCAGGACCAGCGCGTCGGCGCCTATGGGGCCGACGATCTGCAGGGCGACCGGCAGCCCGGCCGCAGTAAGGCCGCAGGGGACGGATGCGGCCGGCTGGGTCGTGAGGTTGAAGGGGTAGCTGAAGGGCGACCAGTCGGCCCAGGCGGTGCCCCACTCGCCCGACGGCGGCACCAGCGCGCCCGCCTCGAACGCGGGCAGCGGCAGCGCGGGCGTGAGGAGCAGGTCGTATGTCTGGTGAAAATGGAAGAACGCGTTGTGCAGGTCGGCGCGCTTGAGCTGCGCGCGGAGGTGGTCGGCGACCCACACCGGCGGGCTCCCATCCACCGCAGCCACCAGGGCCGGGTCGGCCAGCGCGCGCCAACGCTCGCCCAGGGCTTCGAGCTGGTAGCGCATGGCGGGCCACCAGAAGGTGTTCCAGACCGCGATCGGGTCGCCGCCCATATCCGGGTCGGCCTCCTCGACGATGGCGCCCAGGCCCTCGAAGACGCGCGCCGCGCCGGCGATGGCACTCTCCACCTCGGGATGCAGGCGCGGAGCGTAGCCCAGCCGCGGCGACAAGGCGATGCGCAGGCCGCGCACGCCGGCGTCCAGGCCGTCGCGAAAGTCGGGCGCCGGCGTCGGCCAAGCGTACACGTCACGCGCGTCCGGCGCCGCGATGACGGTAAGGGCCAGCGCCGCGTCGGCCACCGTGCGGGCCAGCGGCCCGACGTGCGCCAGCGTGCCGAGCGGGGCGGCGGGGTGGGCCGGCACCCGCGCGCGCGTCGGCTTGATGCCGAAGCAACCGGTGAAGGCGGCCGGGATGCGGATCGAGCCGCCGCCGTCGGTGCCGAGATGCAGCGCGCCCATGCCGAGCACCGTGGCGGCCACGGCGCCGGCCGAGGAGCCGCCGGTGGTCACGCGCGTGTCCCAGGGGTTGCGGGTCACGCCCGTGAGGGGGCTGTCGCTGGTGGCCTTCCAGCCGTACTCCGGCATGGCGGTCTTGCCGAGCAGCACCGCGCCGGCCGCCCGCACCCGCGCGACGGCAGGCGCATCGCTCTCTCGCGGCGCGGGGCTCGTGAGGCACGAGCCGAAGCGCGCCGGCATGCCGGCGGCCAGGATGTTGTCCTTGACGCCGATGGGCACGCCGTCGAGCAGACCCCGGGGCGTCCCGACCTGCCAGCGCGCCTCGGAGGCCCTCGCCGCGGCGACCGCGCCGTCCGGGTCGAGATGCACCCAGGCATTGACGGCAGTGCCGTGGCGCTCGATGCGCGCCAGCGCAGCCTTGGTGGCCTCCACGGGCGAGAGCGCCTTTGAGCGGTAGAGGGCGACAAGCTCGATGGCGGAGGCGAGCGCCGGGTCGCTCGGCACGTCAGCAGGCATGGCGGGGGCGCTCCTTCGTCCGGGACGTCGCGACGGGATCGGCTGAGGTTAGCCTGGGTAGGCGCGGCCACCAAGAGTCCAGTCCATGTCAGGTCACGACACATGCGCCCGACCGCCGGGCAGCTCCTGCCCAACTGCAAGTCACCCCGCCTGGGCGGTGCAGCATCCCTGGGCAACCGGGCCGCGCGGAGGGGCGCGGCTAGTCGGCGATGCGGTCCATGGCTTCGGCGAGCTTCAGGTCGCGCTCGGTCAGTCCGCCTGCGTCGTGGGTGGATAGGGTCACGTCCACGCGGTTCCAGACGTTGAACCATTCCGGGTGGTGGTTCATCTTTTCCGCGACCAGTGCGGCCCGCGTCATGAACCCGAACGCCGCGTTGAAGTCCGGGAAAGTGAAAGTCTTGGTAATGGCGTCTCGCCCTTCCACCATGTGCCATCCGGGCAGGCGCGCGGGGATTGCCTGGCGCGCCGCCGCATCGAGCTTCTGTGCCATCGCCGTCACTCCTCTCGCGGTGCGTCCTCTCGTGTTTCCTTCCGCCGGCCTGGCGGGACGCCCGGGAAACCTCACGGGGGCGCCGGGGGTTGCTCTGCTGGGCGTCCGGTCCAGTGTCCGGCTGGGCGCCTCGGCGGTCAATCGCCCGCCCTGGCGCCGCCGGGGCGGGCCCGGCACGCTTGCCCAGGGGCGGCGCGTGTGCAACGCATGCAGCGCGAGGCTTCCATGGATCGCGGGAGGTCGGCATGTGCCGCAACATCAAGACGCTCTACAACTTCCAGCCGCCGGCGACCGAGGGCGAGATCCGCGCTTCGGCGCTCCAGTTCGTGCGCAAGCTGAGCGGCTTCGCCCGCCCGTCCAAGGCCAACGAGGCCGCCTTCAACCGCGCAATCGAAGACGTTACCAGGGCGGCCGAAGAGCTGCTCGCCTCGCTGGTCACCTCGGCGCCCCCGCGCGACCGCGCCGAGGAGGCGGCCAAGGCCCGCGCCCACTCCGCCGCCCGCTTCGGGGCTTAGGGTCGGGTCTGACGCCAGCGTCGTTGTGAGAGAGCGAGTGAACGCAGCTTCTCTTGAACCTCGCCACGCCGCCTCATAGACTGGTCTTCCAAACGGGCAACAGAACCAGGCCGGGAGGGGGCATCCATGAAGGCGCCGCCGTTGAGCTACGTGCGGGCGGCGACGCTCTCCGAGGCGTTCAAGCTCTGGCGCGATGCAGGACCTGACGCCAGGCCGCTGGCCGGCGGCCAGAGCCTGCTCGCCAGCCTTGCATTCCGGCTCTCCGACCCCGGCACGCTCGTCGATATCTCGCGGCTGCGCGAGCTGCGCGGCATCTCGCAGCCCGGCAGCACCACGATCCGCGTGGGCGCGCTCACCACGCACGCCGAGCTGGAGCGCCATCAGCTCATCCGCCGGCACGTGCCGCTCCTGGCCGAGGCGGTGCCGCTGATCGCCCATCCGGCGATCCGCAACCGCGGCACCCTCGGCGGCTCGCTGGCCTTCGCCGACCCGGCCGCCGAGCTGCCCGCGTGCTGCGTGGCGCTCGATGGCATGATCGTGGCGCGCAATGCCGCCAATGCCGCGGACGAGCGGCGCATCCCGGCGGCGCAGTTCTTCACCGGGCTCTACGCCACCGCGCTCAAACCCTACGAGCTGATCGTCGCGGTGGAGTTCCCCGTCGCCAAGCCCGGCGAGCGCGCGGCCATCCTGGAGCTGGCGCGCCGCTCGGGCGACTACGCCGTGGCGGGCGTGGCGGCAAAGGCGCGGCTTGCCGGCGCCACCCTGATCGAGCCACGGCTCGTGCTCTTCGGCGTGGGCGACGCGCCTGTTGTGGCCGAGCGCGCCATGGCAGCCATCGGGGGCCAGCAGGTGCTGCCGACCACCGTCGCCGTCGCCCAGGCCGCGCTCGACGCCGACCTCGATCCCCCGGCCGACCAGCACGGCGGCCCGCACACGAAGCGGCACTTCGCGCGCGTGCTGCTGGCGCGAGCGCTCGCCCGCCTCGCCGGCGTCGAGGAGGCGCGGGCGGCCAAGGTGGCGCTATGAGCGCCGAGGTCGCCATCACGCTGACGGTGAATGGCGAGCGTGTGAGCCGCCGCATCGAGGCGCGCCGCCACCTGGTCGACTTCCTGCGCCTCGACCTGGGGCTGATGGGCGCGCACGCCGGCTGCGAGCACGGCTTCTGCGGCGCCTGCACCGTGCGCGTGGACGGCGCCATCGCGCGCGGCTGCCTGGTGCTGGCGGCGGCACTCGACGGCGCCCAGGTGGAGACCATCGAAGGCGTCTCCGACTCCGGCGAGATCCGCGACTTGCAGGACGCCTTCATCGCCCGCAACGCGGCCCAGTGCGGCTACTGCACGCCCGGCATGCTGCTGGCGGCGGCCGACCTGCTCAAGCACAACCCCGCGCCGACGCGCGAGGAAATCCGCGAGCACCTCTCCGGCAACTACTGCCGCTGCACCGGCTACCACGCCATCGTCGATGCCATCGCCACCGTGGCAGCCAGGCGCAACGGCAAGGCGGCGCCCTGAAAGAAATCATGAACGAGATCGTCGATGCCCGCGCCATCGACCGACCGAACTCCTACATCGGCAAGTCGGTGCCGCGCCCCAACGTCGCGAAGCTGGTGGAGGGCCGCGGCCAGTACGTGGACGACATCGTGCTGCCGCGCACGGTGCATGTCGCCTTCGTGCGCAGCCCGCTGGCCCACGCGCGGATCGCCGGCATCGACAGCGCCGAGGCTCTGCAGGTGGCGGGCGCGCTGCGCGTGTTCACGGGCAAGGACCTGGCCGCCCATTGCGAGCCGTGGGTGGCCGTGCTGGCGCATCTCAAGGGCATGAAATCCGCCGCGCAGAGGCCCTTGCCCGTCGAGCGGGCCACCTGGGTCGGCGAGGCTGTGGCGGCGGTGGTGGCGGAGACGCGCGCCGTCGCCGAGGATGCCGCCGCCAAGGTGCACGTGTCCTACGAGCCGCTGCCGGCGGCCGTGGACATGGAGACGGCGCTCGAACCCGGCACCCCGGTCATCCACCCCGACCTGGGTGACAATCTCTGCTTCCAGCGGGTCAACGAGAGCGGCAACGTTGAGGCGGCGTTCGCAGCCGCGCACAAGGTTGTGGAGGCGACCTTCCATACCGCGCGCCACACCGGGCTGACGCTGGAGCCCCGCTCGATCCTGGCTCACTACAACCGCGCCTCGGGCGAGCTCACCGTCTATCACTCTACGCAGGCGCCGCACATGATGCAGGGCGTGCTCGCCAAGCACCTCGGCCTCCCCGAGGGCGCCGTGCGCGTGATCTGCTCGGATGTGGGCGGCAGCTACGGCATCAAGGTGCACGTCTACCCCGACGAGATGGCGGTGGCGGCCATCGCCAGGATCATGGGCCGCCCGGTGAAGTTCATCGCCGACCGGCTGGAGAGCTTCGCCTCCGACATCCACGCCCGCGACCACCGCATCAAGGGCCGCATGGCCGTGGACGCCGAGGGCCGCATCGCGGCCATCGACATCGACGACCTGACGGGCATCGGACCCTATTCGGTCTATCCGCGCACCAGCGCGGTGGAAGGCAATCAGGTGGTGGGCCTGGTGGGCGGCCCCTACGACTTCGCCAACTACCGCGCCAGGACCACGGTGGTGTTCCAGAACAAGACGCCTACCTCCCAGTACCGCGCCGTCGGCCACCCCATCGCCACTGCCATCACCGAGGGCCTCGTCGATCTCGCCGCGGAGGCCGTCGGCCTCGATCCCGTGGAATTCCGCCGCCGCAACCTGATGGCCGACGGCAGCTATCCGCGCACCTCGCCGGCCGGCCTGAAGTTCGAGGGCCTCTCCCACATGGCCTCGCTCGACAAGCTGCTGGCGATGATGGACTACACAGCCCTGCGAGTGGAGCAGGAGCGACTGCGCGGGCAGGGCATCCACCGCGGCATCGGACTTGCCGCGTTCATTGAGCTGACCAACCCCAGCCCCTTCATGTACGGCGTCGGCGGGGCGCGCATTTCGGCCCAGGACGGCTGCACGGTGCGCATCGACCCGGACGGCTCGGTGGTGGCCGCCACCGGCGTCACCGAGCAGGGCCAGGGCACCGAGGGCATCATGCGCCAGATCGTGGCCGAGGGCGTGGGCGTGCCCATCGAGCAGGTGCGCATCGTCACCGGCGACACGCTCACGACGCCCTACGGCGGCGGCACCTGGGCCTGCCGCGGCGCCGGCATCGGCGGCGAGGCCGCCCTGCAGTCGGCCATCGCCGTGAAAGAGGCGGTACTGAAGATCGCCGGCGCCATGCTGCAGGCGCAGCCGGAGACGCTGGACCTCGTCAACGGCGAGATCGTCGAGCGCGGCTCGGGCAGCTCGCGCATGCCGCTGCCGGAGCTCGCCCGCATCGTCTACTTCCGCGGCGACACCCTGCCGCCGGACCTGCCGCGCGAGCTGATGCAGACGCGGCACTTCATCACCAAGGAGTACCCGTTCGCCTTCACCAACGGCATCCAGGCCTCGTACCTGGAGGTCGATGTGGAGACCGGCACGGTGAAGCTTCTCAAGCACTGGTGCGTGGAGGACTGCGGGCGCGTCATCAACCCGCTGCTGGTGGACGAGCAGATACGCGGCGGC
This sequence comes from Hyphomicrobiaceae bacterium, assembly GCA_036555805.1. Classification (GTDB taxonomy): domain Bacteria; phylum Pseudomonadota; class Alphaproteobacteria; order Rhizobiales; family Hyphomicrobiaceae; genus AWTP1-13. The sequence continues at coordinate 7,838 of DATBKR010000076.1, forward strand.
ATCGTGCAGGGCATCGGCGCGGCGCTCTACGAGCAGTGCCCCTACTCGCCCGACGGCCAGCTGCTGATCGGCTCCATGGCCGACTACCTGGTGCCGATGGCCGCCGAGATGCCCGACATCGAGGTGGGCCACGTCGAGACGCCGACGCGCGAGTCGCTCTTGGGCGCCAAGGGCG
>DATBKR010000077.1:0-18362 GCA_036555805.1 Hyphomicrobiaceae bacterium
CTCGCCGCGCGCGAGCGCCTGCTCGACCTGGCCGGCGAGCTCGACATTCCCGTCGTCGAGGATGCGGCCTACGCCATGCTGCGCTTCGAGAGCGCGCCGCTGCCGTGCCTGATGGCACTGGAGATCGCTCGCCGCGGCAGCATCGAGCGCTCCCGCGTCGTCTACTGCGGGACCTTCTCCAAGGTGCTGGCGCCCGGCCTGCGCGTGGGGTGGATTGCAGGGCCAAAGGCGCTGATCCGGCGACTGGTGCTCATCAAGCAGGCCTCCGATCTCAACAGCGCCACCATCAACCAGATGGTCATGCACCGCCTGGCCGAGGCCGTCTTCGACGCTCAGGTGGAGCGCGCCCGCGCCCATTACCGGCGGCGCCGCGACTGTCTGCTCGCCGCGCTCGAGCGGCACATGCCCGCGGCCGTGACCTGGACCCGTCCCGGCGGCGGCCTGTTCGCGTGGGTGACGCTGCCCGAGGGCATCGACGCCGCCGCCCTGCTGCAGCGCTCGCTCACGGAGGCCGGGGTGGCGTTCGTGCCGGGCGCCGCGTTCTTCTTCGACGGCCGCGGGCGCAACACGCTGCGCTTGAGCTATTCGCTGCCCGGCGAGGCGGAGATCGACCGCGGCATCGGCGCGCTGGCGCGCCTGATCTGACGCATCGGAGCCCCTCAGAGCGGCGCGCACGCGAAACTTCAGCGAGCCCGGCACATTGAGATGGCGCGGGTGCGGTGTTATTGCCGGTACGGGAAATGCGGGAGGAACGGGATGGACGACGAGACCCTCGACCGGCTGGCGATCCGGACGCTCGTGGAGAACTGGGCCGTGTGGCGCGACGCCGGCGACTGGGAGCGCTTCCGTACCGTCTGGCACGACGACGGGGTGATGACCGCGACCTGGTTTCGGGGCACGGCCGACGAGTTCATCGCCGCCAGTCGCGCCGGCTTCGACAAGGGCGTCAGCATCCTGCATTTCCTCGGCGGCCATACGGCGGACCTCAAGGGAAACCGCGCCGTCGCGCAGACCAAGATGACGATCTCCCAGCGCGGCCCCGTTCACGACGTGCTCGTGGACGTGGTCTGCACCGGCCGGTTCTACGATTTCCTGGAGAAGCGCAACGGGCGCTGGGGGCTGGTGCTGCGCCGGCTGTTCTACGAGAAAGACCGCATGGATCCGGTCGATCCGGCAGCGGGGTTGACGCTGGACAAGGCCCTGCTGGAGCGCTTTCCCGTGGGATACCGCCACCTCGCCTATCTGCAGACCCAGATCGGCTTCACGGTGAAGACGGACATGCCCGGCCTGAAGGGCCCGGAGGCCGAGGCGCTGTACGCCAGGGGCCGGGCGTGGCTGGAAGGCCTGCCCCTGTAGGTTGGGTCAACGCCGGCGCAAGCCGGCGGAAGACCCAACAAAGATGTTGGGTCTCGCTGCGCTCGACCCAACCTACAAGGAGCGAGCCTTGGCGCGCAGCTCGTATTTCAGGATCTTGCCGGTCGAGGTCTTCGGCAGCGGCCCGAACACTACCGTCTTCGGCACCTTGAAGTGTGCCATGTTCGCGCGGCAGAAGGCGACGATGTCGTCGGCCGTGGTGGCCTCGCCGCCGACCTTCAGCGTCACGAACGCGCACGGCGTCTCGCCCCACTTGGGGTCGGGACGGGCGACGACCGCCGCCTCCATCACCTGCGGGTGGCGATAGAGGATCTCCTCCACCTCCAGCGACGAGATGTTCTCGCCGCCGGAGAGTATGATGTCCTTGGAGCGGTCCTTGATGTCCAGCGCGCCGTCGGCGTGCCACACCGCCAGGTCGCCGGAGTGATAGAGCCCGCCTGCGAAGACCTCGTCGGTGGCCGTCTCGTTCTTGAGGTAGCCCTTCATCAGCGTGTTGCCAGCGAGGACGATCTCGCCGATGGTCGCCCCGTCGCGCGGCACCGGCGCCAGGGTCCTTGCATCGACCACCGCCAGCTGGTCGACGAGCGGGTTGGGCACGCCCTGGCGCGCCATGCGGGCATAGCGCTGGTCGGCCGGCAGCTCCTGCCAGGCGTCGAATGGCGGGCAGTAGGTGGCGGGCCCGTAGCTCTCGGTGGTGCCGTAGAGGTGCAGCACCTCGAACCCCATCGCCTCCATGCGCTCGATGACGACGGCCGGCGGCGCCGCCCCACCGGTGGCGACCTTGGTGCGCAGGGGCAGCGGGCGCTTCGACTCGGGGGAAGCGTGCACCAGCATGTTGAGCACGACCGGCGCGCCGCACATGTGGGTGATGCGGTGCTCCACGACGGCATCGAAGATGCGCTTCGGCTCCACCTTCCTGAGGCACACGTGCGTGCCGGCCACGGCCGTGACGGCCCAGGTAAAGGTCCAGCCCGAGCAGTGGAACATCGGCAGCGTCCACAGATAGCGGCTCTCGTGGTCGAGCTTGAACGTGAGCGCGTTGGCAAGCGCCCCGAGATAGGCGCCGCGGTGGCTGTAGATGGCGCCCTTGGGGTTACCGGTGGTGCCCGAGGTGTAGAGCAGACAGATGCTGTCCCACTCGTCCTCGGGGCCCGCATGCACCGACTGCGGGTCGCCGTCAGCGATGAAATCCTCGTACTCGACGCCGCCGAAGGCGGGCGCGCCGGCAGTCTCGGCGTCGGCGATGTCCACCACGATCGGCCTTCCGCTGCCCAGCTGCTCCAGCGCCGGCGCGATGGTGGCATGGAACTCGCGGTCGGCGAGCAACAGCTTGGCCTCGCCGTGCTCCAGGCAGAAGGCGATGAGCGGCGCATCGAGCCGGATGTTGATGGGATTGAGCACGGCGCCGAGCATGGGCACCGCGTAGTGCGCCTCGAGCAGCGCAGGGCAGTTGGCGGCGAGGATCGCCACGGTGTCGCCGCGTCTGATGCCGGCTTTGGCGAGCGCATTCGCCAACCGCTTCACGCGCGCGTGGAACTCGCGGTAGCTGAAGCGCCGCGCGCCGTGCACCACGGCCGGGCGGTCGCCGAAGAACTCGGCGGCGCGGGCGAGGAAGCTCACCGGTGTCAGGGTCACGAAGTTGGCCGACCGCTTGCGCAGCTCGGGCCGCTCGTGCACCACGTCTTCCTCTCTCAGGCGCCCGAACAGTCGCATCTCCTCACCCCATTGCCAGCAGATGGCCGCCATCGACCGTGACGACGCTCCCCGTCATGAAAGCGCCGGCGTTCGAGGCCAGCAGCAGCAGCGGTCCGTCAAGCTCCTTCAGGTCGCCGGCGCGGCCCATGGGCACGCGCGACAGGAGGATTTTGCCGGCCTCGCCCGCCAGGAAGCTGTCGTTGATCTCGGTGGCGAAGTAGCCGGGGGCGATGGCGTTGACGCGGATGCGCTCGCGCGCCAGCTCCAGCGCCATGGACCTGGTGAGGCTCACCACCGCCGCCTTCGATGCCGCGTAGGCCGAGAGCGACTTGATGGCGCCGAAGCCCAGAATCGAGGCGATGTTGATGATGGACCCGCCGGTGCCGTTGGCGACCATGCGCCTGGCCGCGTCCCGGCCGACGCGGAACACACCGTCGAGGTTGACGGCCATGACGTCGCGCCACTCCTCTTCGGTCGTCTTGACGAAAAACGAGCCGGACGGCACGCCCGCGTTGTTGACGAGCACCGTGACGGGTCCGGCTGCGGTTTCCACCGCCTCGAATGCGCGTGACACCGAAGCCGCTTCGGTCACGTCGAGCGCGACGGCCCAGGCCTTGCCGCCGCCGGCCCTGATCTCGCCTTCCAGGCGCTGCAGACGATCGAGCCGGCGCGACGCCAGCACCACCCCGGCCCCGGCTTCAGCCAGGACGCGGGCAAAATGCTGCCCCAGCCCGGAGGACGCTCCGGTCACCAGCGCGGTCGTCCCAGCAAGGGAAAACAGCCCGTTCGGCATCCGCCCTGCGCGTTCCCCAAATCTCACAGCCCGATGCCCGGTCTCGACGACCGGCCACCGCCCACCATCCTACGCCTGCGGCGTGCGGCGGTTCCAGCGCCAGCTCCGGCCGCTCCGGACCACGCCGCTACTTCAGCCGCGCAAGATAGTGCGCGTCGGCAAGGTAGCAGAGGCTGACGCGCCACTCGACCGGCTTCCCCTCCAAGGCGAAAGCGACCCGCTCTATCCGCAGCAGCGGCGTGCCGGCCGCCACCCCCAGCGTCTTGGCGGCGGCGCGGTCGGCGGCCACCGGGGTGAGCCGTTCCTCCGCGCTGACCACCAGCACTCCGTAGGACTTCTGGTACAGCTCGTAGAGCGTGCCGGGCAATTGTCCGCGCTGGGCCAGGTCGGGAAACAGCGCCGCCGGAACGCTCACGGTCTCCAGGATGAACGGGCTGCCGTCGCGGGTGCGAACGCGGCGGATGCGCAGCACCTTGGCGCCTACCGCAAGGTTCAGCTCGCGGCGTTCCGCGCGGCTCGCGGCGGCTTCGGCGGGTTGCCAGCTCCGGGTTTCCGTGGCGATGCGCCTGCGCGTCCCGTCGAACACACTGGTGAAGCGCGCACCCTCCTCCTGCGTGTGCTCGTAGACGTATGTGCCGAGCCCCTGGCGACGCACCACCACGTTCTCCGCCACCAGCGCCGTCACGGCCATGCGGGCCGTGCCCTGGCTGACGCCGAACTCGCGGGCGATTTCGAACTCGCTCGGAATGAGCTGGCCGGGGGCCCAGGCACCTGATCGAATGCGCTCCACCAGCTGCCCGCGCACGTGCAGATAGCGCGGGCGCGTCGATCCATCGGATGTCATGGGGGGCCGGCGGTGGGCTCGACTTGAGTGGCAGGCATTCGCATGGGCATCCTTGCATCCTATGGCTGTAAACGGATGACATGCATCCTATAGATGATTCATGCAGCAATGGCACTCTGCCGTCACTTGGATTGATGTCCTCGTGGACATTTTTGCCGCGACGTCCGTGCATTTTTCGGTGCAGTGCGACATAAATACGAGGAGAAATGCCGCCGCCAGCGTCCCACCTGAAGCTGCTCGCCCCTGAGCTGGAAACGGCGGCCGCTAAGCGAGCCGTTTCGTCAATTCGAGCTAGGCCCACGTGACCCATGGGCCGAAGCTGCGCTACCTCGTTGATCTTTCACGCCTCCAACCGGTAGCGGGCAGCGCTTGAGAGCTGTGGATGACGGGCTGACTTTGCCGCCTCCGGCTCTATAGTGCGGCCCCATGGTCACCATTGCCGCCAAACCACAGAAATCGCAACGGCCGGGGGCAACCTGCTCGGTGCCTCCGGGCGAGCCGGTGCCGGTCATCAAGGGGAGCCACATCTACCTGATCGACGGCTCGGGCTACATCTTCCGCGCCTTCCACGCGCTGCCGCCGCTCACGCGCAAGTCCGACGGGCTCCCCACGGGCGCCGTGCACGGCTTCTGCGGCATGCTGTGGAAGCTCTTGCAGGACTCGCGCAAGTCGAGCGGACCAACTCACATCGCCGTCATCTTCGACTACAGCGAGAAGACGTTCCGCAACGAGATCTACCACGACTACAAGGCGCACCGCCCGCCCGTGCCCGAGGAGTTGGTGCCGCAGTTCAGCCTGATCCGCGACGCGGTGAAGGCCTTCAACATCGCGTGCCTGGAGCAGGACGGCTACGAAGCCGACGACCTTATTGCCACCTACGCCAAAGACGCCCTGGCTGCGGGCGGCGACGTGACCATCGTCTCCTCCGACAAGGATCTGATGCAGTTGGTCGGGCCCGGCGTGTCCATGCTCGACACCATGAAAAACCGCACGATCGGACCCGACGAGGTGCGCGAGCGCTTCGGCGTGCCGCCCGAGAAGGTGGTGGACGTGCAGGCCCTCGCCGGGGACTCGACCGACAATGTCCCGGGCGTTCCCGGCATCGGCGTGAAGACCGCCGCCGAGCTCATCAACGAGTATGGCGACCTCGACACGCTGCTCGAACGCGCCGGCGAGATCAGGCAGACCAAGCGGCGCGAGCGCCTGATGGAATTTGCCCTGCAGGCCAGGCTGTCGCGCGAGCTGGTGCAGCTCAAAGACGACGTGCCTCTGGGGGTTCCGTCGGAGCAGCTCGGCGTGCGCGACCCCGATGCCGACACGCTCATGCGCTTCCTGCGCGAGATGGAGTTCACGACGCTCACCAAGCGCATCTCGGAGGGCCTCGGCGTGGCAGCGCCTCCCCCCATCGAGCGCGGCGAGCCGGCAGCCGCGCCAGCCGCTGCGCCGCACCGGCCGCGGCTCGCAGCCGCCGACGGGCGTGCCGCCGGTGCCACCGCGGCGCCGATGGCAGCAGTGCGCGCCGCGGCCGCTGCGGCCAAGGCCGAGCAGATCGACCGTACCAAGTACGAGACGGTGACCACCCTGGACCGGCTGGAGACCTGGATCGCGGAGGCGTATTCCACCGGCCATGTGGCATTCGACACCGAGACGACCAGCCTCGACCCCATGCAGGCGGAGTTCGTCGGCTTCTCCATGGCGGTTGCGCCCGGTCGGGCCTGCTACGTGCCGCTCGGTCATCGCGCGGCCAGCGGCACGCTCGACTTCAGCACGGAGCCCCTGACGCAAGTCCCCGTGCGTGACGCGCTCCAGTCGATGAAACCGCTGCTCGAGGACGCCGCTGTCCTGAAGATCGGGCAGAACCTCAAGTACGACTACATCGTGCTGGCCCGGCACGGCATCATATTGGCACCGATCGAAGACACCATGCTGCTGTCCTACGCGCTCGATGCCGGCCCCACGACCCCGCACGGTCTCGACGCGCTGGCCGAGCGGCACCTCGGACATTCCTGCATGGACTTCGCCCAGGTCATCGAGTTCGCCCCCGGCGCCAGGAAATCGGACAAGACCTTCGCCCAGGTGCCGCTCGACAAGGCCACGCAATATGCCGCCGAGGACGCCGACGTCGCGCTGCGGATGTGGATGGTCCTGAAACCGCGGCTTGCCGCCGAGCGCGTGGCCACGGTCTACGAGACGCTGGAACGGCCGATGGTGCGCATCCTGGCCGACATGGAGCGCACCGGCATCAAGGTGGACAAGGCCATCCTGGCGCGCCTCACCTCCACCTTTGCGCAGCGCATCACGCGGCTGGAGCAGGAGATCTACGAGCTGGCCGGCCACAAGTTCAACCTCGGCTCGGCCAAGCAGCTCGGCGAGTTCCTGTTCGACAACCTCAAGCTTCCGGGCGGGCGCAAGACCAGGACCGGCCAGTGGGAGACGCGCGCCGGGCTCCTCGACGAGCTGGCGGCGCGCGAGGACCTGCCGGACCACGCTCGCAAACTGATCAACGTGATGCTGGAGTGGCGCCAGCTCGCCAAGCTCAGATCCACCTACACGGAGTCTCTGCCCGCGCACATCAACCCCGATAGCGGGCGCATCCACACGAGCTACGCGCTCGCTTCCACCTCGACCGGCCGGCTGTCGTCCAACGATCCCAACCTGCAGAATATCCCGATCCGCACCAAGGAGGGCCGAGAGATCCGCACGGCCTTCATCGCCGAGGCCGGCCACAAGCTGATCTCCGCCGACTACAGCCAGATCGAGCTGCGCGTGCTGGCCCACGTCGCCGAGATCCCGCAGCTCAGGCGTGCCTTCGCCGAAGGCCTCGACATCCACGCCATGACCGCCTCGGAGATGTTCGGGGTGCCGGTGAAGGACATGCCGGCCGAGGTGCGCCGACGCGCCAAGGCCATCAACTTCGGGATCATCTACGGCATCTCGGCATTCGGGCTCGCCGCCCAGCTCGGCATTCCCAAACAGGAGGCCGGAGAATACATCGCCACCTATTTCAGGCGCTTTCCCGGCATCCGCGACTACATGGAGGCCACCAAGGCCCAGGCGCACCAGCGTGGCTTCGTGGAAACCATCTTCGGCCGCCGCATCCATTTTCCCGAGATCAACACCAGAAACCCCTCGACGCGGGGTAACCTGGAGCGGGCGGCCATCAACGCGCCGATTCAGGGATCGGCCGCCGACATCATCCGCCGCGCCATGATTCGCATGCCGGCCGCGCTGACGGCCGCGAACCTCGGTTCGACGCACATGCTTCTGCAGGTGCACGACGAGCTGGTGCTCGAGGCAACGCTCGCCGAGGTGCCCGAAGCCCTGACGACTATCGTGCGTGTCATGGAGGAAGCAGCGGAGCCGGCAGTGCGGCTCGCGGTGCCCGTGCACGTGGACGCGAAGGCTGCGGACAACTGGGAAGCCGCTCACTGAGCAATAGCAGCGGGCGCCCAAGCTGCCAGGCGAAATATGGGCAGGGCCGGACCATGGTCCGGCCCATGCCATGCAAAGCTTTACGCCGAAAGAAACTCGAAGCTCCGCCGAAAGCGACCCCGCCGAGCTGCCGAACCCGCTACTTGATGAGAAATTTTTCCAGCTTCGCCCCCTCCTGGATCTTGGCGTTGAGCCAGCGCGGCTTGCGCCCGCGGCCGGTCCAGGTCTCGTTCGGATCGTCGGGATTCACGTACTTGGCCGCCACGGTGCGGCCCTTGCCGCCACGCCCGCCGAAAACGTCGGTCATTCTGAAACCGGCGTCGGCGACCATGGTCTCGATTTTCTTGCGCAGTTCCGCCCTGTTGCGGTCCTGCGCCGTGGCCAGCGCTTTCCTCACCTTCAACTCGTGCTCCTGCAGCTCTCTCAAGCTCATTCGTTCCAGTTCTTTAGCCATGCGAGCGGGTTCCCCATTTATTGGCAAATGCCGATTGCAGCACCTGGATAGAATTTAATGGCAAATATCGTCTTAACGCGTCAACTCCTATTCTTTCGATCCGAATTTTCTGGGGCGGGGCGCCAAACCGACTTTGCAGACGTTCCGTGAGCGGCCATGTCCCGCGTTCGGCTATATCTCGGTGGGCACTACCGTTTGTTGGACAAAGAAGAGGATCTGGCGAATGCCGTATTCGCGACCGCGCGCGTTTTGGTGCGGCGTCGGGGGCTCTGCGCTAAAACTTGCTCTGCTCGCCAAAAAAGCAAAGGCCAGGCCATGACAGACATTCCGGCCGACAGCGGGGAACCGGAACACGAACTCGTTACGGTGCGCGACTGGCTGCGATACGCCGTCAGCCGTTTCAATCGGGCCCGCCTGGTCTATGGCCACGGCACTGCCACGGCCTTCGACGAGGCCGCATTCCTCATCCTGCACACGCTGCACCTGCCGGTGGACCGGCTCGATCCGTGGCTCGACGCGCGCGTTCTTCCCTTGGAAAGGCGGGCGCTTGCCGATATCGTCGAGCGGCGCATCGCCACCCGCAAACCGGCGCCCTATCTCACCAACGAAGCGTGGATCGGATCCTGCTCGTTCTATGTAGACGAGCGCGTTATTGTGCCGCGCTCCTATATCGGCGAGCTGCTGCGCGACGGCCTCGCTGGCGCCGTTTCCGACCCTGCGGCGGTACACTCCATTCTGGATTTGTGCACGGGCTGCGGCTGCCTCGCCATTCTCGCCGCCGAGTCATTTCCCGACACCAAGGTCGATGCCAGCGACATCTCCGCCGACGCGCTCGCCGTGGCCGAGCGCAACGTTGCAGACCATGGGCTCCAAGATCGGATCGAACTCATCCGCTCCGACCTGTTCGACAGACTGGCCGGACGCCGCTACGACTTGATCCTCGCCAATCCGCCTTATGTCAGCGACGCAGCCGTCGCGGCATTTCCGCCGGAATATGCGGCCGAGCCCGTTGGCGCGCACGCCGGCGGAGCCGACGGCCTCGATATTGTGCGGCGCATTCTAAGGGACGCCGCGCGGCACCTTGCCCCGGAGGCGGCCCTGGTCGTGGAAATCGGCAGCGGCCGGGAAATCCTGGAGCACGACTATCCCGACGTACCGTTCCTCTGGCTCGACACGGCAGCGAGCGAAGGCGAGGTGTTCGCGCTGAACCGCGACACGCTTGCCTGAGCATCGCAGATGGAAAGCCGGGGGCGGGCAGCGGCAAAATGCCGGCCGGCCTTCGAAATCTGCGCCCTGAAACCAGGCGCCTAGTTCTTGCCCGTGCTCATCGAAGCGTAGAACTCGCCGTTGGTCTTGGTGTTGCGCAGCTTGTCGACCAGGAACTCGATGGCGTCCATGGTGCCCATCGGGTTCAGGATGCGCCGCAGCACGTACATCTTCTTGAGCGTGTCCTGCGGGACCAGCAGTTCCTCCTTGCGCGTGCCGGAGCGGGCGATGTCGATGGCCGGGAACACGCGCTTGTCCGACACCTTGCGGTCGAGCACGATTTCCGAGTTACCGGTGCCCTTGAACTCCTCGAAGATCACCTCGTCCATGCGCGAGCCGGTGTCGATCAGCGCCGTGGCGATGATGGTGAGCGAGCCGCCCTCCTCGATGTTGCGGGCCGCGCCGAAGAAGCGCTTGGGCCGCTGCAGGGCGTTGGAATCGACGCCGCCTGTCAGCACCTTGCCGGAGCTCGGCACCACCGTGTTGTAGGCCCGGCCGAGGCGGGTGATGGAGTCGAGCAGGATCACCACATCGCGCTTGTGCTCCACCAGGCGCTTGGCCTTCTCGATCACCATCTCGGACACCTGCACATGGCGCGATGCGGGCTCGTCGAAGGTCGAGGAGATCACCTCGCCCTTCACCGAGCGCTGCATGTCGGTCACCTCCTCGGGTCGCTCGTCGATGAGCAGCACGATGAGGTAGCACTCCGGATGGTTGGCGGAGATCGAGTGGGCGATGTTCTGCAAGAGCACGGTTTTGCCGGTGCGCGGCTGCGCCACGATCAGCGCGCGCTGACCCGCGCCGAGCGGTGCGACGATGTCGATCACGCGCGGCGAGAGGTCCTTGATGGTGGGGTCCTCGATCTCCATCCGCAACCACTTGGTGGGATAGAGCGGGGTGAGGTTGTCGAAGTGCACCTTGTGGCGCTGCTTCTCCGGGTCCTCGAAGTTGATCGAGTTCACCTTGAGCAGCGCGAAATAGCGCTCGCCTTCGCGCGGTGAGCGGATCTGGCCCTCGACCGTGTCGCCCGAACGCAGCGAGAAGCGCCGGATCTGCGAGGGCGAGATGTAGATGTCGTCGGGACCGGGCAGATAGTTGGCGTCCGGCGAGCGCAGGAACCCGAAGCCGTCCTGCAGCACCTCGACCACGCCGGTGCCGATGATCTCGGTATTCTGGCTCGCCAGCTGTTTCAGGATGGCGAACATCTGCTCCTGCTTGCGCATGGAGCTGGCGTTCTCGACGCCGATCTCCTCCGCGAAGCTTAAGAGCTCCGTCGGCGTCTTGCTCTTAAGGTCTTGGAGCCTCATCTCCTTGACGGCTGTGTCTTGCATGTGGGTACTCCGGGTGGAGGGGCTGCGCGGCGTTGGGAGGCGGGACTCGGTTCGAGAGCGCGAAGCCAGGGGGGGAGGGGTGCGGAAGGATTTTCCGGATCAATTGCGGTCGTTCGAGGCGCTGGGACCTCGGGACGGCCACGCCCGCCCGTGGGGCGGCGGCTGATAACCGCGAATCACTACATAGCACCTGCGCCGCGCAAATGAAAGAGGCCCGTCGCCACAACGCTCCGCCGAAGAGCGCGACAGAACGGTCTCAGAACGGCTTCACGATCACCAGCACCACGATGCCGATCATGAGCACGGTCGGCACCTCGTTCATGATGCGGTAGAAGCGCGGGCTCCGGGTGTTCCAGTCCTCGGCGAAGTCCTTGCGCCAGACCCCGAGCGCGTGGTGGTAGCCCGTCAGCAGCACCACCAGCCCGAACTTGGCCCACAGCCAGCGGGCGTTGACCATGCCTTGCGCCCAGGCCAGCCAAGGCCCCGTTATCCAGACAACGACCATCGCCGGGTTCATGATGACCCGCAGCAGGCGCCGTTCCATGACCTTGAAGGTCTCGGACTGCTTGGAGCCCTTCTCGGCCGTGCAGTGATAGACGTAGAGGCGAGGCAGGTAGAGCAGCCCCGCCATCCACGCGATGACAGCAACCACGTGCAGCGCCTTGACCCAGAGAACCAGCATGCCGCGGACTTCTACCTGTGCTCCCGCACGATCCTCACGAGCTGCGCGACGTGCTCGGGCGGCGTGTGCGGCAGGACGCCATGGCCGAGATTGAAGATGAATGGGTGGTCTGCGAGCGCAGCCAGGATCTTTACGGCCTGGCGCTTCATCTTCTGCCCCCCTGACGCCAGCAGATGCGGATCGAGGTTGCCCTGCACAACCACGGTGCCCGCCAACTCCCGCTTCATGAACTCGAGCGGTGTGGCGGTATCGCAGCTTATCCCGTCGACAGCCGTTTCCACCACATAACGACTGAGGTTGCTTCGCGTTCCCATCGGAAAACCGATGATGGGAACTTCGGGATAGCGCTGCTTCATGCGCGTCACGATGGCCTTGGTGGGCGCGCACACCCAGCGGCCGAAAGCGCTGCCGGAAAGACGGCCGGCCCAGGTATCGAAGATCTGCAACACATCGGCACCGGCCTCGACCTGTCCCGACAGATACGCAACAGAGGTGTCCACCAAGCAGTCCACGAGCCGCCCGAACCCCGCAGGGTCCGTCTCGGCCCAGGCGATGGCCTCGGCCTGGTCGGCGCTCTTGCCGCCCGAGACCATATACGTCGCCACGGTCCACGGCGCACCGCAAAATCCGATGAGGGCTGTGTCATTTGGCAACCGTTGGCGGACATTGGCCACAGTCTCGAAGACGCGCTCGAAGGTGGGCCGAGTCGCGAGCGGGTTCAACCGGGCAAGATCGTGCTGGGAGCGGATGGCGTCGAGGCGTGGCCCGTGCCCCTCCTCGAAGGCAACCTTCTGGCCCAGCGCGTGGGGCACCACCAGGATGTCGGAGAACACTATGGCTGCGTCCACGCCGTAGCGACGCACCGGTTGCAGCGTGACCTCGGCCGCAAGCTCGGGCGTGTAGCACAGGTCGAGGAAGCTGCCCGCTTGCGCCCGTACCCTGTGGTACTCGGGCAGATGGCGCCCCGCTTGCCGCATCAGCCACACCGGCGGCGATGCCGAGGCCCTGCCGGCGAACGGCGCCAGCAGGCCGGCCAGGCGGTGTGGATGGAGGCTCCGAAGCACGATGGCCGCTCCAATCTTCAGAAGATTTGGATCTTCAAGGTTATTGCTATGACTCTTAGAGGTTGGATTGCGTAGACCCTCGGCATGCGACCGAGTTGCACACAGGCTATACGCCGGCGGCAAGATCTCGGATCAATCCCCAGCATCACCCCCCCCGGAGCTGCCACAAGCGGATAGAACCTCGGCAATTTCAGGGCTTTCCGTAAAAGCACCAGTCACGTGCCCGCGTGCACAAGCGCGTGTTGCCGAGTTGATAACGCGTGGATGAACCGTGCGGTCCCGTGCACTGCCCACAGCCAGCCCGCCGGCGTATCCCATGCGGGCTTCCTGTGGGCGGACGTGTTGACAGACGGCCCGCCAAGCTTGGGCGGCACCGGGCGCGGCTTGGCATCCCAGACAAATTCTGGTCTTTTTCCACAGATGACCAGCAGCCACCCTCCGAGCGCGTTCCACCTGCATCTCATCTCCGATGCCACCGGCGAGACGCTGACCACCATGGCCAAGGCGGCGGCGGTCCAGTACCCGCAGGTGCGCGCCATCGAGCACGTGCATCCCCTGGTGCGCACGGAGCGGCAGCTGGAGCGGGTGCTGGACGAGGTGGCCCAGGCGCCCGGCATCGTGCTTTATACGCTGGTCAAGAAGTCCATGATCAGGGAGATCGAGCGTCGCTGCCGTGAGCTCAACGTGCCGTGCCTGCACGTGCTGCAACCGATCATGAAGGTGTTCGAATCCTACCTGGGGGCGCCGCAGACCCCGGTGGTCGCCGGGCAGCACACGCTGGACGCCGACTATTTCCGGCGCATCGATGCCCTCAATTTCGCGATGGCGCACGACGACGGCCAGCTGCCGCAGGATCTCAACCTGGCCGACATCATCCTGGTCGGCATCTCGCGCACGTCCAAGACCCCCACCAGCATCTACCTGGCCCAGCGCGGCTTCAAGACCGCGAACTTGCCGCTGGTGGTGGGCATACCGCCGCCCCCGGCACTGACGGAGCCGCACACGGCCTTCGTGGTAGGCCTCGTGGCCAGCGCCGAGCGCATCGCCGAGATCCGTCGCCACCGCGTGCATCTGCTGGGTGATCGCAACCTGGGCGATTATGTCGACCATGGGCAGATCGCCAACGAAATCCAGTATTCGCGCCGGCTGTGCGCCCAGCACGGGTGGCCGGTGATCGACGTGACGCGCCGCTCGGTGGAGGAGACGGCGGCCACCATCATCCGCCTTCTCCACGACCGCCGCCCGTACGCTGGCCTGACCCGGGAGCGCGAAACGGGAGGCGTGTGAGGTGGCACGGGCTGGGATTCTGCTTGCATCGGCGAGCCCGTTCCGGCGCAGGCTGCTGGAGGCGGCAGGCGTGCCGTTCCGCGTCGCCCCCGCGCACGTCGACGAGGCTGCGATGAAGCGCGAACTTGCGGGCAAGGCCGGGCCTGCCGGCATCGCCGAGGCTCTGGCCGCCGCCAAGGCCGAGACCGTGAGCCGCGACAATCCTTGCAGGCTGGTGATCGGCTCGGATCAGGTCGTCGCGCTGGGCGACGTGCTGATCGACAAGCCGGTCGACCTGGAGGATGCGCGGGCGCAGCTCAAACGCCTGCGTGGGAAGACGCACCGGCTGTTCACGGCGGTGGCTCTGGCCCAGGACGCGCGCATCGTGTGGACGACGGTGCAGAGCGCCAACCTGACCATGCGCAGTTTCAGCGACGCGTTCCTCGACCGGTATGTGGCCGAGTGCGGCGAAGGCCTGCGCCAGGTCGCCGGCGCCTATGAGATCGAGGGACGCGGCATACAGCTGTTCGAGCGCGTCGAAGGCGACCACTTCACTATCGTCGGCCTGCCGCTGGTGCCGCTGCTCGCCGAGCTGAGGGCGCGCGGAGCGCTGCCGAGATGAAGTGGGCGCGCGCCATCGGCCGGTCGAACATCGAGGGTGCCCGGTGCTGATCGTCGGCCTCACAGGCTCCATCGGCATGGGTAAGTCCACGGTGGCGGCCCGGTTCCGCAGCCACGGCATTGCCGTGTGCGACGCCGACGCGGAGGTGCACAGGCTCTACGAGGGCGCGGCCGTGCCGGCCATCGAGGTGGCGTTTCCAGGGACCACCAACGCCGGGAGGGTCGATCGGCAGAAACTGGCGCAGGCGCTGATCGCGAGGCCGGAAGGCTTCGCGCGCCTGGAGGCTATCGTGCACCCCCTGGTGTTCGGTGCCGAGCGCGCCTTCCTGCGCGCCGAGGCGGCCAGGGGAGCGGCCATGGCGGTTCTGGAAATCCCGCTGCTCCTGGAGACCCACGGGGAGCGCCGCGTGGATGTCGTGGTCGTGGTGAGCGCGCCGCCCGACCAGCAGCGTGCGCGCGTCCTGCAGCGCCCCAACATGACGCCCGATAAGCTCGACCAGGTGCTGACGCGGCAGATGCCGGATGCCGAGAAGCGCGCACGCGCCGATTTCATTGTGGACACCGGGGGGACGCTGGCCGAGACCGACGTGCAGGTGGATAACATCGTCGAATCGCTCAGACGCCGAACGGGAACGGCATTGGCCAGGGCCTGGGCGTGAGTTGAGCGTCAGGTGTGCGCGCGTTTCTCCGGGGCAGGCCAGATGCTGCGCGAAATCGTGCTGGACACCGAGACCACCGGCCTCGACGCCGCCAACGGCGACCGCCTGATCGAGCTGGGCTGCATCGAGATCGTCAACCGCATTCCCACGGGCCGCGAGTTTCACCGCTATCTGAACCCGGAGCGCGAGGTGCATCCCGATGCGGTTGCCGTGCACGGGCTGACTAACGAGCTCCTCCGCGACAAGCCGCGTTTTGCCGAGGTCGCCGACGAGTTCCTGGCGTTCATCGCCAACGCCCCGCTGGTGGCCCACAACGCCACCTTCGATCTCGGCTTCCTCAACGCCGAGCTGGAGCGGGTCGCGCGTCCGCCGCTCCCGGCCAGTCGCGTCGTGGATACACTGGCCCTGGCGCGCCGCCGCCATCCGGCCGGTCCGAACACGCTCGACGCGCTCTGCAAGCGCTACGGCATCGACCTGTCGCAGCGCACTAAGCACGGTGCGCTGCTCGATTCGATGCTGTTGGCCGGCGTTTACGTCGAGCTGCTGGGCGAGCGTCAGGCGACGCTGGGGTTCGGCGGCAACGGCCCGGCAGGTGCGATTCGCGCTGCCGCCGGCCGGGCCCTGCAGCGCCCCACGCCGCTGCCGCCCCTGCTGTCCGCCGAGGACGAGATTGCCCACCGCGAGTTCGTCAACACGCTGGGCGCGGAGGCCGTCTGGCTGCAATACCTGGGCGACGTGGCGTAGGTTGGTCGGGCGCAGCGAGACCCAACAACCATGTTGGGTCTGCGCCCCGGCATTGGCCGGGACTTGGTCCAACCTACATCAGGCTGGCCTGCCGGCGCGTGGCGCTGACCAGCTCGTGCACGATGCCGGGCTCGGTCATGGCGTGGCCGGCGTCGGGGACGATGCGGAGCACTGCTTCCGGCCATACCCGCGACAGGTCCCAGGCGCTCTTCACCGGCGTCACCACGTCGTAGCGCCCGTGCACGATGGTGCACGACAGGTGCCGGATGCGGTGTACGTCGGCCAGGAGTTGGTCCTCCCGCTCGAAGAAGCCGCGGTTGACGAAGTAATGGCACTCGATGCGCGCAAAGGCGATGGCGTAGGTGTCGGCACCGAACAGCTTCACGCGCTCCGGATCCTGGAACAGCGACAGCGTGCTGCCCTCCCAAACCGACCACGCCCGCGCCGCGGCGATCTGCACGTCGCGGTCGGGGTCGGTCAGGCGGCGGTAGTAAGCCGCGATCATATCGCCCCGCTCGTCGGGCGGAATCGCCTTCCGGAACTCCTCGAAGGCCTCCGGAAACAACCAGCCGCAGCCCGCCTGGTAGAACCAGATCAGCTCCTCGCGGCGCAACAGGAAGATGCCCCGCAGGATGAGGTCCCTGACGTGATCGGGGTGCGTCTCGGCATAGGCCAACGCCAGCGTCGAGCCCCAGGAACCGCCGAACAGTTGCCAGCGGCCGATGCCGAGGCGCTCGCGTAGCAGCTGCATGTCGGCCACGAGGTCCCATGTGGTGTTGGCCTCGAGGCTGGCATGCGGAAGCGAGCGACCGCAGCCGCGCTGGTCGAAAAGCACGATGCGGTAGCGTTCCGGGTCGTGATAGCGCCGCATGGTCGGGTTGCAGCCGCCGCCGGGGCCTCCATGCACAACTATGACCGGCTTCCCCCGCGGGTTTCCGCATTCCTC
Source organism: Hyphomicrobiaceae bacterium (assembly GCA_036555805.1). Classification (GTDB taxonomy): domain Bacteria; phylum Pseudomonadota; class Alphaproteobacteria; order Rhizobiales; family Hyphomicrobiaceae; genus AWTP1-13. Next base: position 17,172 of record DATBKR010000077.1, read on the forward strand.
GTAGTAGATCTCGTGCCCGGCGCCCACCTTGAGGCGCCCGTGACGGTAGGGCTCGATGGGCGGATAGAGAGCAAGCCGCTCCCGTGCCGACATTGCGTGGGGTGTCCCGTTTTTCGTTGGCGACCAGGGTTCTTGGCTTGAATTACAGGGCGGCGCCGGGAGAAAGCAAGCCGGCAGCGAAGTTCACGCGACGGAGCGGGTCTTCAGCCGTTGCAGCCGCAATTCCCGATCGTAGAGGGTTTCGCCTCCGGGAACGCGGATCTCCTGCAGGGTGTCGATCACGGTGCGGCTGGGCCCCGGCGTCAGAACGCTGGCGACCATGGCCGCCGCCAGCCCGGCCGGCAGGCCAATGGCCCCCGCCAGAACGCTCGGCAGCGCCCAGGCGCCCGCCTCTCCGAGGAGGACCGCCAGCGCGGCCACCGTAAGGCCCGTCAGCAGGCCAAAGACGGCGCCCCAGGCCGTGATGCGCTTCCACCAGACCGAGAGGACGAGGACGGGGAACGCCGACGACGCGCTGAACGTCAGGGACCACAGGAACAGCTTGAGCGGGTCGGCCGGGGCGGCCACCGCCAGCCAGCCGGTCACGACTGCCACCCCCGCCAGCGCGGCCCGCGCCGCGCCGATGCGAGCGCGGTCGGACGCCGGCTCGGCCTGCAGTCCGTGCACGATGTCCTCCGCCAGGACGGTCGCGCCCGCGAGCAATCCGGCCGCGAGGGCAGCCAGGGCCGCGGCGAGCGCGCCCGCGAGCGAGAGATAGACCAGCACCTGCGGAAAGCCGGCCGCGAACGACAGGGCGAACCAGACGGCGTCGCGGTCGAAGCTGACGTTCACGAAGCTCACGGTGGGCGTGGTGGCATCGACGCGCGCGATGCCGGCCTGCTGCAGCCCCTGGAACCAGGCGGGGAGACGGTCGGCCGGCGCGCCGATCACCTGGTCGAGCAGCATCAGGCGCAGGTAGATGGCGATGGCGGGCAGCGTGAGGAAGACGATCCCGGCGATCAGTACGGCCCAGCCGAACGACTTGCGCGCCTCGTGCACGCCGGGAGTCGAGCCGGGCCGTTGCAGGAGCAGCGGCGAGGCGGCCGTGCCGGCTGTGGCTACCAGCGCCATCAGCACGAAGGCGAGGCTGCCGACGCTGCCGAAGGTCTGAATGAAGCGCTTGGCGAGGGGCTCGAGGCCCTGTCCCGGAAG
>DATBKR010000078.1:0-3277 GCA_036555805.1 Hyphomicrobiaceae bacterium
GCTGAAAGACCTGCTGCGGTCGCATTGCGCGTGGTGGGCAAACTCCTTGCCCTACCGCCAGACTTGGTTTCTTGGCGCGCCATCGTTCCGCACTCGAGGCGGGCGCATCCCCGGTTGGGGTGCCGCGCCGACGCTGCTGAAGCGTCGCGACCCGGCGTAGCCGCATCGCCGAGACTTTGACGCGCCTCGGCACCGGCCCATGAACTCCCAGTTTTGTATTGTGGTGGTTGACGGCAAGGGATTGCGTAGGCAACCCCTTTCACGCCTCATATCCTTCTCGGGGATGATACGAATTGTCGGATGCATCCTTGCTATATCCGACGTTTTGTATCATACTCCCTCTCATGGCTTCATCCATTAACCGCCAGCAAGACCGTGCCATTTCCCTGCTCGAACAAACCGGCATGGTCCGGCTTTCCGAGTTCGCCGCTGCCGGCGTCTCGGCGGCGACCGTCTCGCGCCTGGAGCGCCGGGGCCGGATCGTCCGCCTCAGCCGCGGACTCTATCAGCTTCCCGACGCATCGCTGGATGCCAACCACTCCCTTGCCGAAGCCGCCAAGCTTGTGCCGAAAGGCACCGTCTGCCTGGTCTCCGCTCTCGCCTTCCACGAGCTTACCGACACCATCCCGCCGCGTGTCTGGATGGCCATCGGTGCCAAGGACCGGCTCCCCCGCGCCACGCAGCCGCCTCTGCAATTCGTCCGCTTCAGCGAGAACGCTCTTCGCACGGGGATCAAGGAGCACCGCATCGAGGGCGTCCCGGTCCGCATCACCACCCCAGCCAGGACCGTCGTCGATCTCTTCCGCTACCGCCGGCGCGCAGGGCGGCGCTACCAGAAGAGCCCCGGTCTCAATCTCGCGCTCGAAGGCCTGAGACAAGCACTCCGCCAGCGCAAAGCGACCCCAACCGAGATCGCGCGCTATGCCAACGATGCCGGCATCTGGAAGGTCGTGCAGCCCTATCTGGAGGCCATGACCGTCGATGCCTGACCGCGTGCGCAACATGGGCGCCTCGGTGCGTGCGCGCCTCCTCAACATTGCCAAGAAACGCAACCAGCCCTTCGACCTGGTGCTGACCCGCTATGTGCTCGAGCGCCTGCTTTACCGGCTCAGCACCAGCAAGCACCGCGACCGCTTCGTGCTCAAGGGCGCCATGCTAATGACCGCGTGGTTCAATGACCCCTTGCGCCCCACTCGCGATATCGACCTGCTCGGCTTTGGCGATCCCGAGCCGGACGCCATGTTTGCCGTGTTCCGCGAGGTGTGCCAGGCGCAGCAGGATGACGGCGTCGTCTTCGATGCCGCCGCCCTCGAAATCGACCGCATCCGCGACGAGCTCGAATATGGCGGCCTTCGCATCAAGACCAACGCCACCGTCGGCGGCGCACGCGTGCGCGTCGTGGTCGATATCGGCTTCGGCGATGCCGTCGAAGCCGCCGACGTGGAATTGCCCGTGCTCCTCGACCTGCCACCACCCAGACTGCGCGCCTATCCGCGCGAGGCCGTCATTGCTGAGAAATTCCACGCCATAGTGCTGCTCGGCCGCGCCAACAGCCGCATGAAGGACTTCCATGACATCTTCGTTCTGTCTCGCTCGCATGAATTTGCTGGGGATCACCTCGCGCAGGCCATTGCCGCCACCTTCGAACGCCGCAAGACCGAAATCCCTGCGGAGCTGCCCGATGCGCTGACGACAGCTTTTGCCAACGATCCGGCCAAGCAGCAGCAGTGGACTGCATTCATTCAGGGCATCGAAGCCAAGACGGGCTTACTCCCCGAGATTGTTGATGCGCTCGCTGCCTTCCTTATGCCGCATATGGAAGCGGCAGGAAAACTCGAGGCCAAGTGATGGCGAAGGACGCCAATGGCTCAGACCAGGCACAACGCCTCAGGGAAATCCTGTCGGACATCAAGGCGCTCGCCGTTGAATACTACCAGTTGACCGGTAAGCCCTTGGGCGTCACCGGCGAAGTTGCCGAGTACGTGGTCGCGCAGACGCTTGGCCTTGAGCTCGCCCCGCCTCGCACGCCGGGCAACGACGCCACCCGCATGCGCGACGGCAAGGCAGAATGCGTGCAGATCAAAGGCAGGGCCTTCAAGTCGAGCAAGTCGCAGCTTAGCAGCCGGGTAGCCGATATGTACTATACTTCCCGTGACGTAAGGTCTTAACGGGAAAGGGGTCGTCGCATGGCTCGCGTTACGGTCGAAGACTGCGTCGACAAGGTGCCGAACAGGTTCGAGTTGGTGCTCCTGGCCGCACACCGGGCACGGGTGCTGGGCAAGGGATCACACATCACTGTCGATCCTGAAAACGACAAGAGCCCTGTCATCGCTCTGCGCGAGATCGCCGAAAAGACAATCGCACCCAGCGCCGTGCTTGAGGCGCTCATAGAATCGATCCAGCAGAATGTCGAGGTTGACGAACCGGAGTCGAGGGCGGTGCCGACATTGACAGAGGCAGACCGCCCAGTTCTTGGGCGCGACCACCAGTCGGTGGATGGGGTTGTCGACGTACTCACCGAAGATCAGCTTTTGAGGGGCATGTCAACGTTGGTGCCGGCGGACCCGTCTAAGAATCCTGGGTGAACGACCACATGCTGTTCTTCCGCGCCAGCACGCTTGATTGCGCGGCGTGCAGCTTCGCCCAGGAAGGAGACAGTTTCTACGAGTGGACGCGCGGACCCTACCTCCTCACCGCGAAACCGGACGCCGCCAGGCGAGTGCGTCCTCGGCGCGGGAACGACACCTCACATGTAGCCTGATCGGGATGCCGTCGTGCACTTGGACCACGTATGAAGGCATGTTGGCGGCTAAATGGCTTCCTTGAGTTCTTTGGCGGGGCGGAAAGCGACCTTCTTGCTGGCTTTGATCTTGATCTGCGCGCCTGTGGCGGGGTTGCGCCCCATGCGCGCCGCGCGCTTGCGGACCTGGAGGATGCCGAGGCCGCTGATGCGGACACGGACGCCCTTCCTGAGATGCTTGGTGATTGAGCCGACCATGTCGTCGAGGATGCCGAGGACCTGCTTCTTCGGCAGCTCGTGTGAGTCGGAAAGCGTCTCGGCGAGCTGACGCAAGGTGATAGTCTCTGCCTTAGCGGCGGGCCTGGCTGTCGGTGCGGCCATAGCGAATCTCCTTCCGGGAGCGAAGACTGGGCGCCTATCACATGTCCAACGTCTGAAACCAGCATGTTTTTGCGTTGATAGGCAGTGCCGGTGTCACAGATCCGGTCCCTGGAGCCGAGCGGGCTCTTGTGATGGACGGGGTGGGTCGTGTGGAGC
>DATBKR010000079.1:0-7100 GCA_036555805.1 Hyphomicrobiaceae bacterium
GCCGCGGCGATGCGCGTGGGCATCCAGGGCGCCCCGCAGGCGCCGCGCCCCACCATCACGCCCGCGGCGCCGGACGCCGCCAGCGCGGCGCGGGCGCTGGCCGGATCGACGATGTCGCCGTTGACCACCACCGGAATGCGCACCGCCTCGGTGACGTGGCGCACGAACGCCCAGTCCGGCGCGCCGTTGAAGTACTGGCAGCGCGTGCGGGCATGCACGGCGATAAGCGCGATGCCCGCGCCCTCGGCCCGGCGGGCCAGTTCCGGCGCGTTGCGGGAGCCTACGTCCCAGCCCAGCCGCATCTTGAGCGTGACGGGGACGGTGGCGGCGCCCACCACGGCCTCGATCAGGCCCACGGCATGGTCGAGGTCGCGCATGAGGGCGGAGCCCGACAGCTTGCCCGTCACCTCGCGTGCCGGGCAGCCCATATTGATGTCGATGATGTCGGCGCCGGCCGCCTCGGCAATCCGCGCGCCCTCGGCCATCCAGTGCGCCTCGCAGCCGGCAAGTTGTATGACGAAGGGCCCGAGGTCAGCCCCCTGGATTCGGCGCCGGGCCCCGTGACGGTCACGCACCAGGTGCTCGCTCGCGACCATCTCTGCGACCACCAGTCCCGCGCCGAGGCGGTCGGCCAGGCGGCGAAAGGGCAGGTCGGTGACGCCCGACATGGGCGCCAGCAGCACAGCGTTGCGCAGTGCGTGCGAACCAATGCGGATTGGCGCCACGCCCGGCGCGTGAAGATCGACACTCACGCATTTGCCCATTTGTTAGGCAGTTTCCTAAGTTGCTTGTGTTTTGGGCAGCGTAGCGCGGCCCAGGCCAGTGCGCAAGTTTTGAAACATGACGCCGTGTTGAAGCCGGCCCGGTGCTCGCGGGATCTCAGTGCGGCAGCCCTTGCTCCTTCGCCCTCGGCGGGCCATTGCGTTGGCTGCGGCGAACTGCGCGCCATGGCGGCGCGCGTGCCCGCGACCCAGGGAGAGCACAATGGCCACCGCCGCATTGATCGTTGCCGCCGGCCGTGGCACGCGGGCGGCTGGGCAGGTGCCCAAGCAATATGCGCCGCTCGGTCCCGAGCCGGTTCTGGCGCGCTCGCTGCGGGCGTTCCTGGACCACCCCGCCGTCACCCTCGTGCTGGTGGCGATCGCCGAGGCAGACCGCGCGCTCTACGAGCAGGCGGTGGCGGCCGCTCACCCCAAGCTTGCGGCGCCCGCGCTCGGCGGCGAGACGCGCCAGCGCTCGGTGCTCAACGGCCTGCGCGCGCTCCTACCGCATGCGCCTGTCCACGTCCTGATCCATGACGCCGCGCGGCCGTTCGTGACGCATGAGGTCATCGACCGCGTGCTCGCAGGCCTCGAACGCGCGCCGGCCGCCATCGCCGCGGTCCCGCTCGCCGACACGCTGAAGCGCACGGACGCCGGCGGGCTGGTCGCCCGGACGCTGCCGCGTGCGGGCCTGTGGCGGGCGCAGACCCCGCAAGGATTCCGCTTCGACGACATCCTGCGGGCCCACGAGGCGGCCGCGGCAGCTGGACGCGAAGACCTGACCGACGACGCCGCTGTCGCCGAATGGGCCGGCATCCCCGTTGAACTGGTGGACGGCAGCGAGGCCAACGTGAAACTGACGACCGCGGAGGATCTGGCCATGGCGGCGCGCCCCCTCGCTCCGGCACCGGGCGAGGTGCGCACCGGCCAGGGCTTCGACGTGCACCGCTTCACCGTCGGCGACCACCTCTGGCTGTGCGGCGTGCGCATCGCCCACGACCACGCGCTCGAAGGCCACTCCGATGCCGACGTGGCCCTGCACGCGCTCACCGACGCGCTCCTCGGCGCCATCGGCGACGGCGATATCGGACAGCATTTCCCCAACAGCGATCCGCGCTGGCGCGGCGCGGCCTCGCACCTGTTCCTGGCCGACGCCGCGCGGCGCGTACGCGCGCGGGGCGGCGCCGTGACTAACGTGGACGTCACCATCCTGTGCGAGGCGCCCAAGATCGGGCCGCACCGCGAGGCCATGCGCGCCCGCGTGGCCGAGATCCTCGGCATCGGGGTCTCCCGCGTCGCGGTGAAGGCCACCACCACCGAGGGCCTGGGCTTCACGGGCCGGCGCGAGGGCATCGCCGCCCTCGCCACGGCCACGTTGGTCTTGCGCCGTTCCGGCACCTGACTTTGTCGGCTCCGCCGTAGCGCTCGATTTGATCCTCGTGGATGGCCAGCACCTCGGCGACGGTAAGGTAGACCGTCGTCATTCAGCGAGCTTCTTGTAGAGCTTCCCGAAGCGGCCATGGCTCGCCTGACAAGCGGCCATGACGTGCTTGCGCGGCTTGCCCATGCGTCGCTTCTCGACGAGATCTGCGAGCGCCTCGTCGATCAGGGCCTGCACCTGTCGCCCTTCCTCCCTGGCGATCCTGCGCACGGCCGCGATGAGGTCTGCATCGAGGGTAGCGAACTTCTGTCTCTGCCCGCCAGCCACGCTCCATCCGGTGTACGCGCTGGACACTTTCATGACGGTTCATGAAACATAAAGTCGTGCGTGCCGAAGACGGCTGCTCGTGAAGCGGCCGGAGATCGAGTGAACGCTTGGGTATGCGTGGTCGGGGCATTGGAACGAGGCCGGCAGACGGGGCTCAGAGGCAGGGGATATTCGAGCGCCGCAGCCTGCATGGATTGCAGGCGCCCCCCGAATCGTGAAATCCCAGGCGGCGAGTCCGGGCAAAGAGGAATGCCCCATGAACATCATGACCCATGGCGGTGTGGCCACGCCCACCAACATCACGGAGATCGCCGAGAACACGTCGGCAGCCTGCCTCTCCACGCGCATCCGGCAACTCAACCGTATCATCACGCGCGTCTACGACGACGCCATGCGCCCGCTCGGCATCACCGCCAGCCAGTTCACGCTGCTCACCCAGCTCGCCCAGCAGGACGGGATCACCGCCGTGGAGATCGGCCACACGCTGGACATCGAGAAGTCGACGCTGTCGCGCAACCTGAAGCGGCTGTTGAAGGACGGTCATATCACCATGGACCCGCCGGCCGGCCGGCGCGGGCGCGGGCTGCACCTGACGCCCAAGGGTGCACAAGCCATCCAGCAGGGCTACCCGGTGTGGCGCGAGGCGCAGACCCGCACCATCGCCGTGATGGGCCCGGAAAGCCGCGGGACGCTCGATGCGTTCCTGACGCAGGCGGAGAAGCTCGCCGCCGCGTAGGTTGGGTCGAGGCGAAGCCGAGACCCAACATCTATAGGGTGTCGACCTTAAGATAGCCCCGAAACGTGGGCCCCTGTTTCGTTCGCGTCCTGTATGCTGGCCCCGCTCGCCGAAAATAGCCCAATGGGAGCGGTGCCATGTTTCCCGCCGATCTGGTTGCTGAGGCAGCCGCGCTCCTCGACGACTTCCGCAAGCGCGGCTTGAGGCTCGCCACCGCCGAGAGCTGTACGGGCGGCCTCGTTGCGGGCCTGCTCACCGAGATCGCCGGCTCGTCGGACGTGGTGGAGCGCGGATTCGTCACCTACTCCAACGCCGCCAAGCACGAGCTGCTCGGCGTGCCCGAGGCGATGCTGGCCCGGCACGGCGCCGTGAGCGAGCCGGTGGCGCGCGCCATGGCCGAGGGCGCGCTGGCCAATTCCGCCGCCGATATCGCCGTATCGGTCACAGGCGTCGCCGGCCCCGGCGGCGGCAGCGCGGCGAAGCCGGTCGGGCTCGTGCATTTCGCTGCCGCGCGCCGCGGCGGCGAGGTGCTGCACCGGGAATGCCGGTTCGGCGATATCGGCCGCACGCCCGTGCGCCTCGAGAGCGTCCGCGTCGCCCTTCAGCTCGTCTCGCGTGCCGCCGGCCTCGCCGCCCCGTAGACGGCCCGCGCGCGCTCCTCGAAAGCCTCGGTATAGCGGCGGAAGGCGCGGTCGAAGAGGGCGCCGACCAGCATCTGCAGCATGGCCGAGCGCAGCTCGTAGGCAATGAAGAAATCCACCTCGCAGCCGCCGGGCGCGGCGCGCAGCTGCCAGCGGTTCTCCAGCCGGCTGAACGGCCCCATCGCTCCGGGCACGCCGGCCGCCGCCACCTCCAGGCGCGCCGCATCGAGGCGCACCCGGCTCCGGAACGTCTCACGGATGGCCTTGTAGCCCGCAGTCATATCGGCGACGAGGATGTCGATGTCGCCCGCGCGCGCGCGCTCCTGCACGGTCAGCGCCTCGCACAGGGGCAGGAACTCGGGATAGCGCTCCACGTCCGCCACCAGGTCGAACATCTGGCGCGGGGTGAACGGCACGCGGCGGGTGGTGCGGAACGAGGGCATGAGGACCCGGCTCGGGCTGCAACCTGCCGAGCCTAGCAGAAAACGGGCCGTACCGAGGGCCGTCCGCAAATTGCCGCACGCTCATGCGGGGTACTGCACGCGACGGCCGCCGCTGATCGAGCGCGACGCTGAAGTCAGGGAAATCAGAAGGGGAAATCGGAACGGCAAAAGCGTCGAACCTCGGCGGACGACCGCAGGATAACTACACGCTTCTCGTTGCGGACCTGGTTCAAGGTGGCGATGGTTCTGCCGCGAGTGCGGGCGGGATAGGTCCACGTCCACCTGAGGAAATCCCAGTCGAAGCGCTCCGGGCAGTCGCGGCCGAGGTCGGAGCGCGTGCGGCCCCAGTTAAAGAACGTGCGCCGCAGCGTGCGGCTCAGGTAGAGCGCGCGGGGCAGGTCGAGCCAGACGACGGCCCCGGCGCGCGGCAGGCGCAGGTCCCAGGTGGCGCTGTAGTTGCCATCCATGACCCAGGCGTCGCGGGCCGTAAGCGCCGTCACCTGCGCCAGCCATTCCTCTTGGGCCGGCTTCACCCAGCCCGGCCGCCAATATTCGGCATCGAGATGGATCACCGGCAGCCCCAGCCTCGCGCCGATAGCGCGGGCCAGCGTCGACTTGCCGGTGCCGGGCGCGCCCCAGACCAGGATGCGGCGCATTTGGAGTCCCCGAGAATCGTACGGTGCAATAGGCGAAGCGCATTGCACCGATACATCCAAAGGCTGGATGCCGTGGCGAGGGCACATCGGTGCGATGCGCGCTGCCGCGCTATCGCGCCTTACGCCTGCTGCACCCTACGGCCGCTGCCCCAGCCGCGCCGCCCTGAGCCGGGCGAAGTCATCGCCGGCGTGGTAGGACGAGCGCGTCAGCGGGCTTGCCGACACCGTCAGGAAGCCCTTGGCGTAGGCGATGCGCTCGTACTCCTTGAACGCGTCGGGCGTGACGAACTCCTTGACTTCGGCGTGCTTGCGCGTGGGTTGCAGATACTGGCCGATGGTGAGGAAATCCACGTCGGCCGAGCGCAGGTCGTCCATCAACTGCAGCACCTCGTCGCGGGTCTCGCCGAGGCCCACCATGATGCCCGACTTGGTGAACATGGCGGGCGCCAGCTCCTTGGCGCGCTGCAGCAGCCGCAGCGAGTGGAAGTAGCGCGCGCCCGGGCGGATCCTGAGATAGAGCGCGGGCACCGTCTCCAGGTTGTGGTTGTAGATGTCGGGGGCGGCCTCCACCACCGTCTCCAGCGCGCCGTCCTTGCGCAGGAAATCGGGCGTCAGCACCTCGACGGTGGTGCCGGGCGTCCGGTCGCGGATGGCGCGGATGGTGGCGGCGAAGTGGGTACCGCCGCCGTCGGGCAGGTCGTCGCGGTCCACCGAGGTGATGACGATGTGATCGAGGCCCAGCTTGGCCACTGCCTGCGCCACGTTGCCGGGCTCTGCCGGGTCGAGGGCGCCCGGCAGCCCCGTCTTCACGTTGCAGAAGGCGCAGGCGCGCGTGCAGGTATCGCCCATGATCATCATGGTGGCGTGCCGCCCCGCCCAGCATTCGGCGATGTTGGGGCAGCCCGCCTCCTCGCACACGGTGTTGAGGCCGTGCTGGCGCAGGATGGCACGCGTCTCGGCGAATTGCGGCGAGGACGCCGGCATCCTCACCCGAATCCAGTCGGGCTTCTTCAGCACCGGGGTGTCGGGCTTGTGCGCCTTCTCGGGGTGGCGCGGCCGGGCGTCGAGGATGGTGACCATGGTGTCCTGGTGCATGCCGGGTAGGCACCATGCAAAGTGGCCGGCCGGAGAGCCAAAATCAAGCCGCCGGCGCGGCATCGGCCCGCGTTTGCGGGCTACGGTCTGCCGGGCGGCCCGGCCGGCCAGGCGCAGCACGCCCCGAAGCGGTAGTTGAGCCGCACCACCACGTTCTGGATGTCCACGTCCAGGTCGTCGAACCGCGTCGGCGGAAATGCGATGGGGGGAGGTACGATATCGGCGCGGAAATGGATGAAGTTGTACTCGACCCCCAGGAACAGGTTCGGCGTCAGGGCGTAGTCGATGCCGACGCCGGCGGTCCATCCCGTGTCGCGGCCGCCGGAGGAGCTGGTGGCGTCCGTGGAGAACTGACGGTAGTCCACATCGACCTCGCCGTTGGCGAGGCCGCCCTTGGCATAGGCGAGCCAGCGCCCGTCCGCGTAGCCGACCCGCCCCGTCAGCGTGAAGATGTCGCTCACCTGCACCGACCGGCTCACGGCTGGTTCGCCGACGAGCAGCAGCAGCGGCGATACCTCGGTGTTGTCGAACTGGAGCAGGTTGAAACCCACCTCGACCCCGGCCACCAGCTTGCCGAACTGCCGCTGCCAGCCCGCCTGCACGCCGCCGGTGACGGAATTCTGCGAATTGCCGAAGGTCGTCGCCTGGAAAAGCTCTGGACTGTTCGGAAAGATGACCTCGGTCGACTCCGCCTCGGCGGTGGCGCCACCTAAATGCGCGCCAACGTAATAGCCGCTCCAGTCGAACACAAAGAAGCCGGTGGGGGCGTACGGGCTGTAGTCGTCCGCAGGCACAACTGCGCCGTCTGCGCGGGCCGGCGCGGCGGCGAAGCTGAGGCCCAACGTGGCTGCGATTGCAAGCATCCAGGCGCGCCGATGGCCCATGCGTCCCCCGCTCGAAGCGAATCATGCCGCCCCGCAACGATCCGGCGCCCGGGCAGCAGAGACAAGCTCCGACGCCGGCTCTTTCAACCTCAAGACGGGATAAGGTGCATATCAGCAACGCTGGGTTGCGTGACGAAGCGCACTGCGGTGTGGACAGTATGTTCTCTTTATGTTCT
>DATBKR010000080.1:0-3037 GCA_036555805.1 Hyphomicrobiaceae bacterium
GAAGCCCGTGTCCGGCGCTGCGAAGGCGCTCGGCGGCCGGGGCCCGAGGACGCGTCACGACGTGGCCGGCCGGCAGTGCTCGTCGGCGGGGAGCGGGTCGCAGGTGGTGCTCAGCACGCACTTCTCCATGGCCTCCTGCAGTTCCCGGCGCCAGATGCCGTCGATGCGGCCCTCGTAGAGACCCGCCTCGGTGAGCCCGCACTGGTAGAGCCGCGTCATCTCCAGGCCGCCGAAATACATGGCCTGGGTGTAGTCGTGGAGCGCGCCCTTGGGATCGCCCCTGACTTGGCGGATGTGGGCGCGGGTGTCGAGCGTGTAGGCCGCGGTGGGCTCGAGCCGCAGCGATTCCTCCACGTCGGGCAGCGCGATATCGGCCTTGCCCCAGCGGAAGTAGGCCCAGGCCCGGTTGTTCAGCGCCACCGCGAAGTTGGGCTGCATCTGTATGGCGATGTCGTAATCGCGGATGGCGGTGGCGTATGCGCCCTTGAGCGAGTAGGCGAGCGCCCGCATGGCGTAGATGCTGGCCAGCTGCGCAGGGCTCATGCCGCCACCCTCGATCAGGGCGGTGCAGCCCTCGATGCGGCGGTCGTTGTCCTTGCCATAGCAGTCGAGCTGGCTCGCATCCTGGGACCGCGCTGAGGTCGTGGCGAAGGCCACAACCAGGGCGAGCATGGCGACCAGTCCCACAGTCCGCTTCATGCTTGGCGCTTGTCCTTCGATCGGCAAAACCGCGAGGCGCTGGAGAGCCGGCGCCCGAAATCAACCCATATGCAATATACCCAACCCGCGCCGCCCGCATCACGGATGTGCGGCGCCGCTCTCCGCACGCGATCTTCTATCTCACGACGGCGCCGCGAATAAGGCGGGGGTGGGCCTACTCAAAATGCTTGGACAGCTTGAGGCCCTGGCCCTGGTAGTGCGAGGCGATGCTCTGCCCGTAGAGCTTGCCGGGACGCTCGGCAAGCTCCTCATAGACCAGGCGGGCGATCGTCTGGCCGTCTTCAAGGATGAACGGCACCTCCAGCGTCCGCACCTCCAGCACCGCCTTCGAGCCCGCTCCCCCCTCCTCGGCAAAGCCGAAGCCGGGATCGAAGAAGCCGGCGTAGTGGGCCCGGAACTCGCCGCGCATCGGGTCGATGGGGATCATCTCGGCCGCGTAGTTGGGCGGCACCTGGATGCGCTCCCTGGAGGCAAGGATGTAGAACTCGTTGGGGTGCAGGATCAGCCGCCCGTCCTTGGGGGCGGGGATCGGCTCCCAGAAGTCGCGCTTGTTGTAGCCGCGCCCGTCCACGTCCAGCACGTCCGCGAACTTGAGCGCCCGGTAGCCGATGATCGGGCGCCTGCCGGTGCCCCGCAGGTCCACGCCCACGTTGAGCCCGTTGCGGATGGTGGCCTTGCCGACGGTACCGTCCACCAGCGGCGTCCTGGCATCGAGCTTGCGCAGGTCGGCATCGCTGGCCTCCGGGCGCCAGTAACGGTCCTGGCTTCCCGCCCGGCGCAGGAAGCGCATCTGGCTGAGCCGCGAACCGGTGCGCGCCTTGACGCTGAAGGTGCGCGGGAAGATCTCGGCATAAAGTTCGCCCTCGTAGCCTGCCTCCACCCAGTCGAACGCCTCGCCGTGGTCCGTGATGAGCCGGGTGAACACGTCGATGCGGCCGGTGGAGCTTTTCGGGTTGGCGACCGCGGAGATGCTGGGCGGCAGGCTCAGCCGCTCCTGCAGCCGCACGAGGTAGACGCAGTCCTGCTCCAGCACCGCGCCACCGTCCAGGCTGAACTCGTGCTGCTTGAGCTTCTCCAGCTGCTGGCCGACCGACTGCCGACCCGGCAAAAAGCTCGCCTTGATGCGGTAGGCCTTGCTGCCCAGCCGCAGGTCGAGGCTGGCCGGCTGCACCTGGTCGGGAAGGATCTCAGCGGCCGCGTCCACCTTCCTGCGGGCCTTCAGCGCCTCGATCTGCTGGAACGGGAGCAGGCCCGGCTTTCCACCCAGTTCGACCCTGGGGAGCCCACTTTCGCCCGACCGGTCCGATGAGCGGTCGGGCGCCTGGAAGAGCGGCACGACGTTCTGGCCGTCCTGTCCGGCACGTCTCGTTTTGATGTGGGCCATCCGCAGTCCCTAGCACGCCGGGGGAGCCGTGTTCAGGCGGCGCAAAGTCGTTACTAACAGGCGGCGTCGGGTCGCTACCGGCACCCGGACCCGCCTACTGGATGGCCTTTCGCTCGATCAGATGTTTCTGGATGTAGCCTTTGAGAGCCGCCATCGACTTGGTCGTGGCCGCCTCGTTCGGCCCGCCGCTGACGCCGTACGTGCGGCAGGCGGCGAGCGCTTTCTTGTACGAGGCTTCGATGCGTCGACCCTTCGGATCGTTGGTCGTAATGCCGCTTGTGCGCTCCCTCCAGGAGCCGTCCGGTTGTTGCACAAAGACGCACCGGCTCCAGTTTTCGCCCTTCGAGAGGCTATAGGCGCTGCGGCCGTCGAAGCCGTGTGGCGCACCTGAATAGACTGTAACCTCGATTGCCGCGCCCTCGGCCTTGAGCGCTGCAGCGTACTCCTGGCACGGCGCAACGCCCACGTAGGCGTCGGCGCCGCCGAGCAGCAGATAGATTGGCGCACCCGTCGATTTCGGCTTGAAGTGCTGCGTGCCGCAACTGGGGTAGAATGGCACATGCAGGGCGAAGCGCAGGCCCTCGGGCAAAGCGCGCGCGGCGCGCACCTCGTGGGCGGCGAGCAGCGCGACGGTGCCGCCCTTGGAAAAGCCGACGATCCCGACGCGATTGGCGTCGATCCTGGCGTGGCCCGCCAGCGCCTTCAGTGCAGCGAAGTCGTCGTCGAGCATCTCGGAACTGGAAACCGTCGCCTGATCCCGCACGCTCGAGGCAACGCCGCGTCCCTTGAAGGAGTCGATGACCAGCGCCGCAACGCCAAGCTTCACCATCTCGCGCGCATAGCGCCTTTCTCGTTCGGTGACGCCGCCGCTGCCGTGGAGGATCACCATGGCGGGCACCTTGCCCGTGCCGGGCGGCAACACCAGATCGGCAG
>DATBKR010000081.1:0-9207 GCA_036555805.1 Hyphomicrobiaceae bacterium
TCTGGCACCGCGTCAAAACCAGGGGCCCGAAGGTGGCGATGCGCGAGAAGGACCGCGGCATCTGGAAGGCCTACACCTGGGCCGACTACGGCGCGCGCGCCAAAGCCGTCGGCATGGGGCTGATCGCGCTGGGCCTGGAGCCAGGCGATCGGGTGGCAATCCTGTCCGACAACAACAAGGAGTGGCTGTTCTGCGACCTCGGCGTGCTGTGCGCGGCGGGCGTCTCCACCGGCATCTACCCTACCGACTCGCCGGCGCAGGTGGAGTATCTCGTCAACGACAGCGGCGCCAAATTCCTGTTGGTGGAGAGCGAGGAGCAGCTCGACAAGGTCCTGGCCGTGCGCGAGCGCACGCCGGGCCTGAAGAAGATCATCGTGTTCGACATGGAGGGCCTGCGCGATCTCAAGGATCCGCAGGTGATGCCGCTCGACGATCTCTATGCGCTGGGCGAAGCCTACGCCCGCGACCACGACGAGGTCTGGGAAGGGCGCATGTCGGCGGCGAAGCCCGGCGACGTGGCCATCATCGTCTACACCTCCGGCACCACCGGCCCGTCCAAGGGCGCGCTGCTCACCCATCGCAACATCATCTTTCAGGGCGGCGCCTTCGGGCGCGTCAGCCCGGAGCTGGCGCTGCGCGAGACCGACGAGGCGCTGAACTTCCTGCCGCTGTGCCATATCGCGGAGCGGCAGGGCGGCTGCTACAATCACATCGTCTTCACGCACGTGGTCAACTTCGCCGAGGCGCCCGACACGGTGCCGCAGAACCTGCGCGAGGTGGCGCCGCACGCGCTGCTGGCCGTGCCGCGCGTGTGGGAGAAGCTCTATTCCGGGGTCACCATCGCGCTGAAAGAGGGCACATGGGCGGGCCGCGCCGCCTACCGCGCCGCCATCGCCATCGGCATGAGAGCCAGCGCCTACGAGTTGGCGGGCAGGCCGGTGCCGGCGGTTCTCAGCGCCGCGCGCGCCGCGGGCGAATGGCTGGCGCTCAGGAACATCCGCCTGATGCTGGGCCTCGACCGCATCCGCTACGCGGCCACGGGTGCGGCGCCCATCTCGCCCGACCTGATCCGCTGGTACTGGGCGCTCGGCGTGAAGATGTTCGAGGTCTACGGCCAGACCGAGAACGCCGGCCTCGCCACCGCCAACTACCCCGGCCATGTCAGGATCGGCAGCATCGGCGTCGCAGCGCCGGGCACCGAGGTCAAGCTGTCGCCGCAGGGCGAGATCCTGCTGCGCGGCCCGCACATCTTCGCGGGCTACCTCAACAAGCCGGAGAAGACGGCGGAGGCCCTGCGCGACGGCTGGCTGCACACCGGCGATGTCGGAGTGATGGACGAGGCCGGCTTCGTACGCATCACCGACCGCATGAAGGACATCATCATCACCGCCGGCGGCAAGAACATCACGCCCTCCGAGATCGAGAACCAGCTCAAGTTCTCGCCCTACATCTCCGATGCCATCGTCATCGGCGACAAGCGCAGCTATCTCACCTGCCTCGTCATGATCGACCACGACAACGTCGTGAAGTTCGCGCAGGACCACGACGTGCCGTTCACCAACTACGCCAGCCTGTGCCGGGCGACGGAGGTGATCGAGCTGATCGGCAAGGAGGTGGAGGCGGTCAACAAGAAGTTCGCGCGCGTGGAGACCGTCAAGCAGTTCCGCCTGATCGACCAGCTGCTCACGGCCGAGGACGAGGAGCTCACTCCCACCATGAAGCTCAAGCGCAGCCTTGTGGAGACAAAGTATCGCGACCTGATCGACGGCATGTACGCAAGGTAGATCGTGAAGTCGTGAGATCGTGAAGTCGTAGTGGATCTCGATCTCACGACTTGGCGATTTCACGATTTCACGATCTTCAGCCCTTTTTTCAAGCAACGGAGGAAGGAAAGTGAACATGAGGAAACTACCCAGGATGGCCCTGGGCGCGCTGTTTGCCGGCGCGCTCGCGGTCCCCGCACTCGCCGAGGACGGCGTCACGGACACCGAGATCATCCTCGGCAGCCACACCGCGCTCTCGGGCCCGGTGAGCGGCTGGGGCATCGGCGCCACCGAAGGCGCGCGCATGTACTACGACGAGGTCAACGCGAAGGGCGGCGTGCACGGGCGCAAGATCAAGCTGATCGTGGAGGACAACCAATATTCCGTGCCGCGCGCGGTGCAGGCCGCCAACAAGCTCATCAACAACGACAAGATCTTCCTGATGGTGGGCGCGCTCGGCACGCCCATGAACAACGCCGTGCTCGGCGAGCAGTTCGAGAAGGGCGTGCCCAACATCTTCCCCTTCACGGCCGCGCGCTCGATGGCCGAGCCGCTGCACCCGCTGAAATTCGCGACGTTCTCGACCTACTACGACCAGGTGCGGGCCGCCACCAAGCACTTCGTGCAGGAAGGCAGGAAGAAGGTCTGCGCCATGTACCAGGACACGGATTTCGGGCACGAGATCCGCGACGGCGTGCACGACCAGGCCAAGGCCGGTAAGTTCGAGGTGGTCTCCGAGGCCGCCTTCGGCCCCAAGGACACCGAGTTCGTGGCACCCATCACAAAGCTGCGGTCGGCCGGCTGCGATCTGGTGGTGCTGGGCTCGATCATCGCCGACAGCATCGGTGCGGTCGGCACGGCCCGCAAGCTCGGCTGGAACGACGTGATCTTCGTCGGCCAGGCGGCCTCCTACGATCCGCGGGTGGCGGCGGCGCCGCCCATGGAGGGCTTCTACTCCGGCACCGGCATGCCCTACGCCTATCCCGACACCGGCGGCGACGCGATCAAGGCGTGGTCCGACAAGTACAAGGCGCGGACCGGCCAGGAGCCCAACAGCGCCGCGCAGTACTCCTATGTGGGCAGCGACATCATCGTCAAGGCCCTGCAGGCGGCCGGCAAGGACCTGACGCGGGCGAAGTTTCTCGCCGCGCTCGAGGGCATCAAGGACTACAAGCCCATGTTCCCCGGTCCGGTCCTGAGCTTCGGCCCCAAGAAGCACCAGGGCTCGTTCGCCACCTTCCTGGCCAAGGCCGAAGGCGGCCGCTGGAAGGTGGTCGCTGAGAATCTGATGTACTAGGCAGGTCGGGTTGGGCCCATATGGGCCCAACCCCAGCCCGACTATGAGATGTGGATCGGTTCTGCATGCACCCTTCCACAGCCGCCCGCGGCATCGTAAGCTCACGGCCTATCGCAGGTTGCAAGCGGGGGCGAGCGTGGGGGCCCAGGCGGGGAAGGCGGCCGGCGCGGGCAAGGCGGAGCGGCTCGGCCGTTATCGCCGCGGGCGCTTCTCCGAGCTGGTGGCGGCGGCAGCACTGCTGGCCAAGGGCTACCGCATCCTGGAGCGCCGCTGCCACACGCCCTACGGCGAGATCGACCTCATCGCGGTGCGCGGCAGGCGCCTCGCCTTCGTCGAGGTCAAGCGCCGCGCCACCCGCGCCGAGGCCGAGGCCGCGCTCACCCCCTACCAGGCCCGCCGCATCGTGCGCGCCGCCGACCACTGGACCGCCCGCCATCCGCGCTACCGCGGCCACGACCGCGGCCTCGACGCCATCCTGGTGGTGCCACGCCGGCTGCCCGCCCACCTGCCGGACGCGCTGCAGATCGAGTTCAGGGCGTAGACAGCACTGCTGCACCCGTGAGATGTTCCGGCGTCTTCTAGAAATACATGCGTGGCAACATTCGGGCCGCAGTACTATATTCGACGCGGGCCAACCTAGCCCAACTCGGCCTGAGAGGATGCTTTGCAAATGCTCCGATCGATCATGGTTCGCGCCGTCTGGGACGACGAGGCTCAGGGCTGGGTTGCCACCAGCGAGGACATTCCCGGCTTCGTGACGGGCGCCGACACGATCGAGGAACTCCACGCCAAGGCCCTCCCGCTGATCGAGGAGCTGATCGAGCTCAATAAAGTCGAATTCGACGGATCGGAGATCCCCGTCCACATCTTCGCGGAGATTCCAACGCGGGTTCCGAATCCACGCGCTGCCGCCTGATATGGCCAGCTACACGCCCGAGGTCATCCGCATTCCGCGGGAACACGGGTGTACCTTCGTGCGGAAGGGCAAGGGAGACCACGAGATCTGGTATAGCCCCATCACGAAGCACAACTTTCCGGTGGACAGCAACATCAGGTCGCGCCATTGGGCCAACATCGTGCTGAAGCAAGCCGGCATCGAAAAGAAGTTCTGAACCGCCCGACCCATGCCCCTTCGCGTCGCCTGTCAGATGGACCCGATCGACCGCATCGACATCGCGGGCGATTCGACCTTCGCGCTGCTGCTGGAGGCCCAGCGGCGCGGGCATTCCCTGTTCTACTACACGCCACCCAATCTCGCGCTGGACCAGGGCCGCCTGCTCGCCAGGGGTGCCACCTTGCGCGTCGAGGACCGGGCGGGCGACCACTGCAGGCTGTCCGACCCGCGCACGGTGGACCTGTCCGAGCTGGACGCCGTGCTGCTGCGCCAGGACCCGCCGTTCGACCTGGCCTACATCACCACCACGCACCTTCTGGAGCGCATCCACCCCAGGACCCTGGTGGTCAACGACCCCTCCAACGTGCGCAACGCGCCCGAGAAGGTGTTCGTGCTCGACTTCCTCGACCTGATGCCGCCCACGCTCGTCACGCGCAGCCTCGACGACGCGAAGCGGTTCCGCGCCGAGCACGAGGACATTATCCTGAAGCCGCTCTACGGCAACGGCGGCTCGTCCGTCTTCCGGGTGGCGCCGGGCGACACCAACCTGAACTCGCTGGTCGAGCTGTTCCTCACCGTGTTCCGCGAGCCCTTCATGGTGCAGCAGTACCGCCCCGAGGTCCGCGCCGGCGACAAGCGCATTATCCTCGTGGACGGCGAGGTGGCCGGCGCCGTCAACCGCGTGCCGGCGGTCGACGAAACCCGCTCCAACCTGCACGTAGGAGGCACGGCGGCGGCCACGGAACTCACCGCGCGCGACCGCGAGATCTGCGCCCGCCTGCGTCCCGAGCTGAAGCGCCGCGGCCTCTTGTTCACCGGCATCGACGTGATCGGCCCCTACCTGACCGAGATCAACGTCACGTCCCCCACGGGCATCCGCCAGGTCAAGGCTTTCGGCGGCCCCGACATCGCCGCCCTCATCTGGGACGCCATCGAGGCCAAGATTGCAGCGCGCTGATCCACCTGTCATCCCGGCCATGGATTTCCCGTGGGCGATGCGAGCCGAAGGCGAGCAGCGCCCCGATCCGGGATCTCGTGAGGCAAGCTGAACTGCTGAGGTTCGACTCGTTGCACGAGGTCCCGGATAGCCTCGGCCTGCGGCCTCGGCTTCCGGGATGACGGGTGGCGATGTGGACTCAGGCGTGGTGCCTCGCCTTCCCGGCCTGCTTCACATCCTGCGCCGCGCGCGCCGGGTGCTTGGAGAGCGACAGCTCCTTGCTCGTGATGAACTCCAGCAGCGCCGGCGCGCCCTTCTCGGTCGCGGCGATGCCACGCCGGATCGCCGGAACGATCTCGCCGGGCTCCGTGATGCGCTCGCCGTAGCCGCCCAACGCCCGGGCGAGCTCGGCGTAGTTGCCGGAGATGTCGGTCGCCCGGTACCTCTCGGTAGAGACGCTCATGATGGGCAGCTCGATGGCCATGGAGAAGTTGTTGAGCAGGATCGACAGGATCGGGATGCGCTCGCGCACCGCCGTCTCGAAATCCATGCCGGTGAAGCCGATGGCGGCGTCGCCCCACACGTTGATGCACAGCTTGTCGGGGCAGGCGAGCTTGGCGCCCATGGCCAGCCCCAGCCCGTAGCCCAGCTGGGTGGTCTTGCCCCAGCCGATGTAGCTCAGGGGCTCGGTGGCCACCCAGAACGGGGAGAGCTGGTCGCGCGGGCTGCCGGCGTCGTGGGTGATGATGGTGTCGGCCACGTGCACGGTCTTCTGCAGGTCCCACAGGACGCGGTAGGGCGTGATCGGGGTCTCGCCGGAGGTGAGCTTGGGCATCCACGCCGCGAGCCAGGCGGCGCGCACCTGGGCGATCTCGTCGGCCACCGAGGTCCAGGTGCGAGGCCGCACCTGGCGGCGGTCCAGCTCGGCCAGGACCGCGTCGAGGGTCAGAGCCGCGTCGCCGATCAGCGCCACCTCAGCCTCCACGTCCTTGTTGACGTGGTCGGGATCGAGCGTGGCGTGGACGACGGTCTTGCCCCTGGGCATCTGGACGCCGAAGGCGGTCTCGGTGAACGAGCAGCCGACGCCGAAGATCAGGTCGGCGGCATCGAGGAAATGGCGCACCGTCCGCGGCAGCGCCGCGCCGCCCGCGCCCAGGGCGAGAGCGTGGTTCTCGGGGAATGCGCTCTTGCCCTCGAGGCTGGTGCACACCGGCAGCGCCAGCCGCTCGGCCAGCGCCCGCAGCTGCGGCCACGCGCGGGCGTAGTGGACGCCCTGGCCGGCATAGATCACGGCGCGCCTGGCGGCGACCAGCAGATCGACGGCCGCATCGACCGCCTTGGGGTCGGGGCCGCTGCGGGTGGAGAGGACGGGGCGGTAGTTCAAGGGCTCCGGCACCTCTTCGTCCCAGATGTCGTGCGGGATCTCGACGAGCACCGGCCCGCCGCGCCCGTTGCGCAGGCGCGAGAAGGCACGGCGGAAGACGTTGGGGATGTCGGCCGGGACGTTGAGCGGCTCGGCGGACTTGGTCACGTCGCGCATCGAGCGCGTGGCGTTGTAGTTGGGCTCGATATGGGCGAGCCGCCGCGCATAGCCCCCCGGCATGACCAGGATCGGCACCGATTCCGAGTAAGCCTGGGCGATGGCGCCGTAGGAATTCTCCGTCCCCGGCCCGGCCTGCATCGCGAACACGCCGATGCGGCGCCCGGAGCTCAGCCGCGAGATGGCGTCGGCCATGTGGATGCCGGTGCGCTCCTGGCGCACGACGATCGGGCGGATATCGGCGATGGCGGCGTATTCCAGCACATGGTTCACCGGATAGCCGATCACCATCTGCACGCCTTCGCGCTTCAGGATCTCCGCGATCGCATCTCCGACTTTCATGCGCCGAGTTCCTTCTCGGCAGCGGAGTCGGACCCGATGAGGTGAACGGGCGGCCCGTCTCCGCCGTTCGTTGCCGAATGCGAGCGCAGGCGCGAGGGGTGGGCGCCCGGCTCGAAATCCTCCCGGCGCCACGCGCCGGCATGGCGCACGACAAGCTTCGCCGCGCCGGCCGGATTGCACGCGCCGGTGTGGGCCAGCGCGATCTTCAGCTCATCGATCAGCGTCTGGGCGACGTGCCGGGCCCCGTCACCGCCGAGCGCCGCCAGCCCCAGCATGAAGGCGCGCCCGACCAGCACGGCGTCGGCGCCGCAGGCCAGCGCCTTCAGCACGTCGAGGCCCGACATGATGCCGCTGTCCAACAGCACGCACATGCGCTGGCCGACGGCGGCGCGAACGGCCGGCAGCACGTCGATGGACGCCGGAGAGGCGTCGAACTGCCGGCCGCCGTGGTTGGACACCACCACGCCGTCGCAGCCCAGCGCCAGCGCCTTCTCGGCATCGGCAGGATGCAGGATGCCCTTCACCACCAGCGCCCGCGGCCAGCGCGCGCGGATGCGGGCCAGCGTGTCCCAGGTCACGCCCGAGCCCGAGCGGGCGCCCTTCACGAACAGGTCGTACTCGCGCTTGCGCGCGCCGGGCCGGCAGTAGGCCGCCATGTTCTCGAAGTGCGGCATGCCCGAGCGCGCCAGCGCCGCCAGCCACGCCGGCCGCAGCAGCGCACCTGCCATCATCGCGGGCGTGATGCGCCTCGGCACGGCGAAGCCGTTGCGCATGTCGCGGACGCGCCGCCCCGATACGGGGATATCCACGGTCACGGCCAGCACCAGCGCCCCGGCGGCCTCGGCGCGGCGCACGAGGTCGAAGGTGACGCGGTGGTCCTGGGCCGGCAGGCTGTAGAGCTGGAACCAGAAGCTCTCCGGCGCCGTCTGCGACACCTCCTCCATGGACGCCGTGGCCATAGTGCCCGTCATGTAGGGGATGCCCATATCGCGCGCCGCCTCGGCCAGCAGGCGCGTGGCGCCCGGCCAGATGGCGCCGTCCATGCCCACGGGCGCGATCGCCACCGGCGCCTGGTAGCTCCGGCCGAACAGCTGCACCGCCGTGCTCGCACCCGAGATGTCCTCGCAGAAGCGCGGCACGATCTCGATCTCCCCGAGGGCGGCGAGGTTGTGCGGGCGGTTGCGCAGGTCGCCCGTGCCGTCGTGGAGGTAGTCGAACGCGAAATAGGGAACGCGCTTGCGCGCCCGCTGCTCCAGCGCGGCAACGGTCGGATATTGCATCCGCCATTCGGCAAGCCGGCGGTCACGACCCGCCATGCCCAATCCTCCCCGGTGGTTGTATTCGGCTTGTGGTTTGCGAACCGGAGCGTGCAGCGAACCAAGCATGGCCGCTTCCGCGCCGGCCTGTCATGCCGTGCAATTGCCCTTCGACCATACGCAATCGGGCGCAGAAAGGCCTATGTCATTTTGCCTTACGAGGCATGGCTTGTGCCGGAAGCTGGCGTGTGTTGATACTGGACGACCGGGCGCAGACGGTCGGCAGGCCCTCAGCGCCGGGCCTTGGGGAGGACAAGGGGGGACAGTATGTGTACGCTCACGCTCGCGGCGCCGGTGTTCGCCGTGGGCTTCGACCGCGCTGCCATGGCCGCAAGGACCGAAGCCACCGTTTGCCGCCCGGCCGCCCGGCCTCGCCCCCTGCATCGCCACCCCGTTTAGAAGACGCCGACATCGCCCTCCTCGTGCCGGTCGCTGCGGCTGCCGGTGACGGCGGTTGCTTCTGAGGGGGCCGAGGCGAAGGTCGAGGGGAAACGCTGGAACGAAGGGCATCGGGGGAAGACATGCGAGTGGTGGGGGCGGTGCGGGCATGCGTGTTCGCGGCTGCGGTTGCGGCGCTGCCGGCGGTGGCCCAGGCGCAGCAGGCGTGCGACGCGTCCAAGGGAATCGGCGTTGCGCGTACGGTCGACGTCGACACCAGGGGCGGGCCGTGGTTCGGCGAACCGTACGGCAACGCCGATTTCCTGGCACCGGGCGAGGTCGTGCTGACGTTCGACGACGGCCCGGTGCCGGGCTCCACCCGCGTCATCCTGGCGGCGCTGGCCGCCGAGTGCACCAAGGCCACCTTCTTCGTCGTGGGCGAGATGGCCGCGGCGCATCCCGAGGTGGTGAAGGAGATCGCCGACCAGGGCCACACCATCGGCACCCACACCTGGTCGCA
>DATBKR010000082.1:0-2387 GCA_036555805.1 Hyphomicrobiaceae bacterium
AATTTCGAGGCGGGAAACCGCGGCCAGCCGCTCGCGCTTCTCCGTCCGGGCGCAATCGGCTAGCCTGCCGCCGCAGGCAGCCGGAGGACGCGCCATGGCCGTAGAGATCACGCAGCTCCATCATGTCAACATCCACACCGCTGATGTCGCGCGGCTGGTGGACTGGTACACGCGCGTCCTCGGCATGCCGGCCGGCGACCGGCCGGCGTTCCCCTTCCCCGGCGCCTGGCTCTACATGGGAAACCAGGCGGTGGTCCACCTCGTCGGTGTCGACGAGCTGCCCAAGTACAACGGGATGCTGCAGCTGGAGCACTTCGCCTTCAACGCCGCCGGGCTCAAGGACTTCCTGGCGCGGCTGGAGCGCGAGGGGGTGCCTTACGACGCGCGCAAGGTGCAGGGCGTCGAGGGCGTGCAGATCAACGTCCACGACCCCGACGGCAACCACATCCATATCGACTTCTACGGCGAGGAAACCCGCGGCGTGACCTTCCGCGAGGTCGATCCCTCCGCCATGAACCGGCGCTGACATCTGTCATACCGGCCTCGGGCGTCAGCCCGAGAGCCGTTATGACAGGCGGGATCACGTCGGCCCGGACGCCGGCCGTGCGGCCGAGTTGTGCGCATACGTCCGCCAGGTCGGCCGATAGTCCGCGCCGGCCTGGCTGCCCCACGCGGTCCAGCCAGGCCGTAGGCCGCGCGCGAACAGCTCGAGGTAAGGGCCCGGCGAGCACGCCTCGATGAGGGGGTAGGTCTCGTCGGGCTTGCGGCTGTGCTCGCGCTTGCGGCTGGCGATGTAGTTGACCTGGCGGCGACCCGGCGCAAGCGTGCGGGCGTTGCGTCCGCGGACGCCGAACAGCACGAGCTCCGTCACGTTGCGGAAGTAGAAACCCACGCCGCGCCCATCCGACCCGCCGTCGCGGCGCACCTTGTGCCAGACGAGGTTGGACTTGTACCGGAAGCCCCACGCTTGCATCACGGCGAGCCCTTCCGGCAGCAGCGCGTTCGGTACCCACAGGTAGAGGTGTGCGACCTCGGCGGCGATCTCGGAGACCGGGAGCCGCTCGATATCGTCCAGCGTCAGGGTGGCGTAGCGCGACAGCCGCCGGTGCTCGGGCGCCACCTTGCCGGTCTTGTTCTGGAACTGCCAGGGCGGATCGGCGAGAATGGTCGAGAAGCGATTGCCTCCTGCCGCCGCTCGCAGGGCCGTCGCCGCGTCCGTCATGGCCTCCCCCAATCAGAGTGGAGCCGCCTACCTAGGCCGATTCGGCCGTGCGCCCGCAGCCTCTGACATGCGACCACGCCCAGATCGTGCTGTTCCAGAACCTGGGCCCCGCGGTGCTGCTGGCGGTGCCGGTGCTGTGGGCCTGGGCCCCGCTGACGCTGGCCGATACCGTGCTGTCCGCCTTGGTCGGCACCATCGGCGTCGCCGCGCACACCCTCCTGGCGCACGCCTTCGAGCGCATCGAGGCGGCGCGCTTGGCCCCGGTGGGCTACGTGACGCTGGCCTGGGGCGCGCTGTTCGGCGTCTTCTTCTTCGGCGAGCTGCCGGGCTGGGCCACATTGGCGGGCGCGACGCCTATTGTGCTCGGCACGCTGCTCATGCAACGCCGATGAGACGGGGGCCGCCACGCCCGCAGGCCTACAGCTGGCCTGCCTCGGCAGCTCCCTGTGGAAGTGGTACTTGCGCTAAAGTTGTACGCGCGCCCGGCCTAGTGCCGCAGTTGACCGTTTGTGCGCTGCAACTTTGCCATCTCGTCCTTGAGTCTGAGCTTCTCCCGCTTCCATTGGACGATCTGCGTTTCGTCGGCGCCAGGGTGCGCCATCTCCTCCCTGATCTTTTGCTCCAACATCCGGTGCTTTTCGGAAAGCTCTGCGAGATGTGCAGCAAGCGTCATCTTAACCCTCCGGCCTGGTTGAAGGGACTTGCAGTGTGACACATAAGTGTCACCCTGTCTAAGGGGCAAGTTGCCTGAAATAAGGGCGGCTTGGCGGCCTCCTGAGGGCATCGGCCCGCTGTCATGCCGGCCTGGGGCGTCAGCCCGAGAGCCGGTATCCGGGGCCCCCGGCTCCGCGCTCTCCCCGTGGCGCTGGGTCCCGGATATGGCGCTTCGTGCCATTCCGGGATGACAAGCTTCGCACCATTCCGAGATGCGTTAAGCCTTGCGCCAGCGTTAATTCTATGGCTATTCGCGCGGCAAGAACCGGTGCGAGCGGCTGTCCCGGCAGGACCCCGAAAAGGCGATGCAGAGACCGGACGAGCGCGAGCTTCGCGAAGAATTGGCGCGGCTCAGGGCCGAGCACAGGGAGCTTGACGTTCTGATTGCGGCCGAGACGGCTTCGCCGTTCTGCGACCAGCTGCAGATCAAGCGCCTGAAGAAGCGCAAGCT
>DATBKR010000083.1:0-9210 GCA_036555805.1 Hyphomicrobiaceae bacterium
ATGAAGGCAGCGAATATCCGACGTCGCAAGCTCAGCCCCACGGCGCCGTGACGGCGCCCATTCAATCCTAGAGGGGAACCCGATTCGGGGGAAATCCCTGCAATCACCGTGTCCCGCACGCGGCGCAGCGTTCGTAGCCCGCATGGAGCGCAGCGCAGTGCGGGGCGGTCTCTCCGGCGTGATGGCCCCGGATTCGCTCCGCTTCATCCGGGCTACGGAGTTGACGGCCCCGGATTTCGCTCTGCTCCATCCGGGCTACTTTGACTTGCGCTCAATACCGGTAGCTGTCCGGCTTGTAGGGGCCTTCCGCCGGCACGCCGATATAGGTTGCCTGCCTGTCCGTCATTTTGGTGAGCTTCACGCCGATCTTGGCGAGGTGCAGCCGCGCGACCTTCTCGTCGAGGTGCTTGGGCAGCGTGTAGACCTTCTTCTCGTACTTGCCCGGATTGGTCCACAGCTCGATCTGCGCCAGCGTCTGGTTGGTGAAGGAGGACGACATCACGAACGACGGATGCCCCATGGCGTTGCCGAGATTCACCAGCCGGCCTTCCGACAGCATGATGATGCGGTGGCCGTCGGGGAATTCGATCTCGTCGACCTGTGGCTTGATGTTGTTCCACTTCAGGTTCTTCAGCGAGGCGATCTGGATCTCGTTGTCGAAGTGGCCGATGTTACAGACGATCGCGCGGTCCTTCATCTTGCGCATGTGGTCGAGCGTGATGATGTCCTTGTTGCCGGTCGCGGTGACGAAGATGTCGGCCACCGGCGCGGCGTCTTCCATCGTGACGACCTGATAGCCTTCCATCGCGGCCTGCAGCGCGCAGATCGGATCGACCTCGGAGACCAGCACGCGGCAGCCGGCCTGCCGCAGCGAGGCAGCCGAGCCCTTGCCCACGTCGCCGTAGCCGGCAACAAAAGCCACCTTGCCGGCCATCATCACGTCGGTGCCGCGGCGGATGCCGTCCACCAGGCTTTCGCGACAGCCGTAGAGGTTGTCGAACTTCGACTTGGTGACGCTGTCGTTGACGTTGATGGCGGGCCAGAGCAGCGTGCCCTTCTTCTGCATCTCGTAGAGGCGATGCACGCCCGTGGTGGTCTCTTCGGTGACGCCGCGGATGGCCTTGGCGTTGGCGCCGTACCAGCCGGGCTTGGCCTTGAGGCGTTGCTTGATGGAGGCGAACAGCACCTCCTCCTCCTCGTTGCCGGCGCCGTCGAGGAACCTGGTATCGCCGCCCTCGGCGCGGACACCCAGGTGGATCAGCAACGTGGCGTCGCCGCCGTCGTCGAGGATCATGTTGGGCGTGCCGCCGTCGCCCCATTCGAAGATGCGGTGCGTGTAGTCCCAGTACTCCTTGAGCGTCTCGCCCTTGACGGCGAACACCGGCGTGCCGCCGGCGGCGATGGCGGCGGCGGCGTGGTCCTGGGTCGAGTAGATGTTGCAGGAGGCCCAGCGCACGTCGGCGCCGAGCGCCCGCAGCGTCTCGATCAGCACGGCGGTCTGGATGGTCATGTGCAGCGAACCCGCCACGCGCGCGCCCTTCAGGGGCTGCTGGGCGCCGAACTCCCGGCGGATGGCCATCAGCCCCGGCATCTCGGTCTCGGCGATGGCGATCTCCTTGCGGCCCCAGTCGGCGAGCGCGATGTCCTTGACCACGTAATCGGTGCGACCTGTCATGCTTTGTCCTTCGATGGGCGGGAGGCCCGTTGCAGGTTGGTTTTCCGGGCCCGCAGGCCGCTCAGCCGAGCCTCAGTTCACTTCAGGGCGAGGTACGGGTTGTTTTCCGCCCTCTATAGCGAGCAGAGCGCACGCACGCAACAAGACATAAAGAAATCCTTATGTGCCGGTCTGCAGGTGTCAGACCCTCTGGGTCTGACACCAGAAGCACAACCGGCGATGGAGCAACGGTGTCGGACCCAGAGGGTCTGACACCCCACTGGGGGGGCGATTTTGCACTTGGCCGTGCGCCGCAATCGGCCTACATGCTGCGACGCGACGCTTATGACCCGGCCGCGGCCGCACCTCACAGGCGCGCAATCGGACAACGGAAACCATGAACTCGGACCGACCTAGTCGATCAGCGTGGCCGTCGCGCGGCTGAGGTAGCCCGATCTCGCGGGCTCCCCCGGACCGTGACGGCGGCGAAGGGAGCTCGTCATGCTGCGCATTCACCGTTGCGAGGGCGACCGGCTGGTCGCCCGCACCCTCTCCTCAGCGGAATGCTCCGACCCCTCGCCGGGCGAGGGGTGCGTCTGGCTCGACCTTCTCAATCCCACGCCGGAGGAGGACGCCTGCGTCGAACGCGCGCTCGGCATCTCGCTCCCCTCGCGCGAGGAGATGCAGGAGATCGAGATGTCGGCCCGCCTCTACAACGAGGGCGGGGCCGAGTTCATGACCATTACCGCGATCGCCGACCTCGACAGCGACGAGCCGGTCACCACGCCCATTACGTTCGTGCTGAAGGGGGCGAGCCTGGCCACCATCCGCTTTGCCGAGCCGCGGGCGTTCCGCGGCGTGGTGGCGCGCGCGCAGCGGCCGGGGGCCATGCCGTGCGCCACGGGAGAGCAGGTCATGCTGAGCCTCGTTGACGCCCTCATCGACCGCATGGCCGACGCGCTGGAGCGGGTCGCGGCCGACACCGACGCCATCTCGCGCAGCGTGTTCCGGCACAAGTCGAAGAACGGACGCCCGAGCAAGCAGCGCGACCTGGCCGCCACCATCGAGCAGATCGGCTCGAACGGCGACCTCCTCACCAAGCTGCGCGAGAGCCTGGTGAGCATCAATCGCCTCCTCACCTATCACTCCAGCGTGGAAGCCGAGGACAAGCGCGCGCTGAAGGAGGTGCGGACGCGCATCAAATCGCTGCAGCGCGACGCCACGGCGCTCAGTGACCAGTCGAACTTCCTTTCCAACAAGACCAACTTTCTGCTCGACGCCACTCTCGGGCTCATCAACCTCGAGCAGAACCAGATCATCAAGATTTTCTCCATCGTTGCGGTCGTCCTCATGCCGCCGACGCTCGTCGCTTCGATTTATGGGATGAACTTCAATCACATGCCGGAACTGAATTGGACGCTCGGCTACCCCATGGCATTGTTGCTGATGGTGATCACGGCCGCGGTTCCATACCTGTGGTTCAAACGCGAGGGGTGGCTGTGAAGTGGGCGTTCCAGCAGCGCCGCGACGCCGGACCCGAGGGTGGGCTGTCGCTCTTCCTCGCCATGTATCTGCTGGGCCTGGTCGGCGTGCTGCTCGGCATCCACATGCTGCAGCCCGCTCGGGGGAGTCCGGGAAGCGTCACGGTCGAATCGCCACCAGCAGAAGCCGGCGATGCAGGGCGCAACCTGGAGGCAGCGGGCCGCGGAGCAATAAGGCAGACGGCCGCACAGCGGGCTTGCCTTGTTGCCCATCCCGCTGCCCCTTTTTGCAGCTCGAACCGCCGCAGCCGTCCAGCGTGAAATTTTCGTCCTGGGTCCTCCATTCGGAGGACGACAGCGGTTCCGGGGGGGCATAGATGGCGGTGGCGGACCATCGCACCGTCCGCTGCTGCGCTCCGCTGGGGAAACTCGAATGCGCGACAGAGGCGTGAGGGTCGCAACCGCGACGGCGCTGGCCGCTATGTCGGCAGGTCTGTGGGCCATGGGGGACTGCCTGGTCGCCCAAGCGCAGGAGGGAATGCCCCCGGCGCGGCGGCTCGCCTCCATGAAAGCGGACTACCGGCGCCCGCCGCAGCAGCCGGTGGAGAACGCCGCGCTCGCCGATCTGGGGCGTAGCCTCTTCTACGATCCGCGCGTGTCGGCCTCCGGCACCACTTCGTGCGCGAGCTGCCACGACCCGCATCTGGCCTGGGCGACGGCCGAGGCCAAAAGCCGCAACGATTCGGGCAAGCTCACCTCGCGCCGCTCGCAGACGCTTATCGCCATCGGCCACGCCATGGGGCCGATCGGCTGGGACGGACGCAGCGCCACGCTGGAGGCTCAGGCCAAGTCGTCGATTGCGACCGGCTCCATGTCCATGAGCCAGACCGACACTCCCGTGAAGGTCGAGGTGATCGAGGAGCGCATCCGCGCCGTGCCGGGATACATGGCGAAGTTCAATGCCGCGCTGCCCGACGCAGCGATCGACCTCGGCGCCATCGCCACGGCGATTGCTGCCTACGAGCGCACTATCGAGCCCGGCATCGCTCCGTTCGACCGCTGGATCGAGGGCGACGAAAGCGCGATCTCGGAACCGGCGAAGCGCGGGTTCGTGCTGTTCAACGGCAAGGCGGAATGTGCGCTCTGCCACAGCGGCTGGCGCTTCACCAACGACACCTTCCACGACATCGGCGTCTCGACCAAGGACCCGGGTCGCGGCCGGGAGGTCAAGGACGAGCCTCTGATGCAGTACGCCTTCAAGACGCCGACGCTGCGCTCGGTGGCCGTGCGCGCGCCCTACATGCACAACGGCTCCGCGGCCGACCTCTACCAGGTGGTGAAGCACTACGAGAAGGGCGGCATCGACCGTCCCAGCCGCTCCCCTCTGATCAAGCCCCTCGCCCTGACGGACCAGGAGCGGAGCGATCTCGTCGCCTTCATGGAGACCCTGACCGGCGAGGGAGAAGCCGTGCCCGCGCCGAAGCTGCCGTGACGGCGATAGTCCCGGAAACGCGTACCCGTCACCTGCCAGGAATGGATGAACAGTCCTCCGTGACGGCAGTTCGATGGGAGGTCGGTATGCTGATGGCAAAGTGTCGTGCACTGGGGATTGCCGGCCTTGCGCTTTGGTCGGCGATGCCGGCGGTCTGGGCGCAGGGAGGGAGCGGCCGTTTCGATGGCGTGTGGAGAGTTGAATTCTCCGGCAACGCGTTTTGTTACGGACCCCACGGCGCGGCACGCTGGACCATCAGGAACGGCGTAATAATGACCGGCCGTGGGAGGGGGACGGTGAACGCCAGGGGGCACATGGAAGTCAGGTACCCAGGGTCCTATTTCGGGCACATGAACGCCATCGTCGCCAGACTCGCCGGCAACCAAGGCACGGGGAGCGTTGAAGTGGAAGGCACCCGATGCCGGGAGACGATCACGCTCAACCGAGTATCGGGCTGATCGAGGAGGGAGCCCGAGCGCCACGAGAGCCACCGGTGCTCCTCCTCCCCACCTGCGTCGAGCCGCGGGTATCGTCGGGACCGGTCTCCGAACCCCTGAGGTCAGTGCTCCTCGCCGAAGCCGGACTCCACGAGGGCGACCAGGGCGCGCAGGGCGTGCTCGCGGTCCGGCCCTTCCGCCTCCAGCACCAATTCGGTGCCCGGGCCGGCACCCAGGGTCATCAGGCTCATGATGGACGTGCCGCCGACCGTCTGCTTGTCGCGTGTCACGCGCACGCTGGCGTCGAACGCCTCGGCGCACTTGACGAACTTGGCCGAGGCGCGTGCGTGCAGGCCCTTGCGATTGCGAATGGTCACGCGCGCCCGCAGCTTGTTGTCCCCGCCTGCCACCGCGGCCCCCCGCACTCAGGACTCGCCGGACAACAGCTGGCTGGCGATGCTGATGTACTTGCGCCCGGCGTCCTTGGCGGCGGCTGTAGCGTCGCGCAGCGAAGCCTCGCCGCGCACACTCGCCAGCTTGATCAGCATCGGCAGGTTGATGCCGGCCAGCACCTCCGCGCCGGTCTCCTCCATCACCGAGATTGCCAGATTGGACGGCGTGCCGCCGAACATGTCGGTGAGCAGCACCACACCCTTGCCGCTGTCGACGCGGCGCACCGCCTCGATCAGTTCCAGGCGGCGCACTTCCACGTCGTCGTCGGGCCCGATGGAGAACGGCTCCAGCTGCTCCTGCGGTCCGACCACATGCTCGAGGGCGGCACAGAATTCCCCTGCGAGGCCACCATGGGCGACGATGACGACGCCGATCATCTTCGTTCGCAGATCCTCTGCGGAGGCGCCCCGGCAGGCACGGTGTGCTCCGAAGCGGCCCGGCCAAGGAAGCATATGATGGTTAGGCCGCAGTGCGGAGGCAAGGGGATTGCGCTCTTATCACAACCATTTCGGTCAACTGCGGCCGGCATGCGCCACTGCCAGGGCAAGCTTGATCGGGGCGGAGCTCTCGAACGGAGCCAAGCGCAGGAGCGGCAACTCGACGCCCACCAGCCGCGCTGTCGGATGCGGATCGGGCAGGCGCTCGATCTTTCCCCCGCCGCCGACCAGATCGACGACAACCGCAAGTTCGCACTCGGAGAGCGGCTTCACGTCGATGACGCCGATGCCCCTCACCTCAAGCTTGCCGCGGATGCTTTCCGGGCATGCCGCCAGGACGCGCCGGCCGGCGCGCCGCAGCTCCACCCGGTCGTCGGCGACGAGCGCGGGTGCGGCCCGCGCAGCCGGACCGCGCCCCTCCAGGAACAGGAAGCGCAGCGCCAGATCCGACTTCCCGCACCCCGAGGGGCCGCGCAGCAGGGCGCCGCGCCGGCCGAGGGCCACGCACGTACCATGCACCGTCTCAGCCGTGCCGGCCAAGCTGCTGGCCTCCCTTGGGCCTGGGCGCGCCCGCCGCGGGCAGCCGCAGTGTGAAGCGCGTGCCGGCAACGCCGGCCCGGCGGCGGTCCTTGAGCGCGGGATGGTCGTTGCGGACCTGGCCGGGGTCTGCAGCCACGCGGTTGCTGGCCTCGATGCGTCCCCCGTAAGCGTCGATGATGCCGCGCGAGATGCTGAGGCCAAGGCCCGAGTTCTTGCCGAGCGTGCTGTCGGACTGCGGGCGGTCGGAATAGAAGCGCTCGAAGATGTTCTCCAGCTGGTCCGGCGGTATGCCCGGCCCGTCGTCGTCCACCACGACCTCGATCTCCTCGCCGATGCGCCGGCACCGCACCGCCACCACGCCGCCCTCGGGCGAGAAGGAGATGGCGTTGTCGAGCAGATTGGTGATGACGCGTCCCAGCCGCGCGTCGTGGCCCATGACGATGAACGCGCCGTCCGGCAGCCACCTGTCCTGGATGTCGAGGACGAGGCTCAGGCTGTCGCTGTCGAAACGGTCCTGGAAGATCGACATCACGCCGCGCAGCACGTTGCGGATGTCCGCGGGTTCGGTGCAGCCGTAGGCCAGCTCGGCGTCGAGCCTCGACACGTCGGACACGTCGGTGATGAGCTTGTTGAGGCGCGACAGCTCACCCTGGATTTGGCGCACCAGCTCATCGCGCATCTCCGGCGTCTTGACGTAGGCCAGCGACTCGGCGGTGGAGCGGGCCGCCGTGAGAGGGTTCTTCAGCTCGTGCGCTACCTCGCGCGCGAACAGCTCGCTCGCCTCGATGCGCCGGTAGAGCGACTCCGTCATGGTCCGGAACGCGGCGTTCATCTGGCCGATCTCGTCGGTGCGGCCGGCAAGCTGCGGCAGCTTCGCGCGGGCGCCGATGTTGCGGCTGACGTTCTCGGCCGCCGCCGACAGCCGGCGCATGGGACCGGCGATGGTGCGGTAGAGCAGCATGGAGGCTATCAGCGTGGCCGCCAGCGCGGTCAGGGCGAGGCCCAAGAGGTTGTTGCGCTCGGCCTGCAGGACTTCGTCGATCACGCCCGGTCGGGTGGACAGCAGCAGGGCGCCCTGCACCTCGCCGCGATAGATCACGGGCGTGGCCACCGAAACGATCTGCTGCCCCAACTCGGTAATGAGCAGGATCGCCGTGGAGTGCCCACCCTTCAGGGCCGCGGCCACCTCCGGGTAGGACCTGCCATTGGCGCCCTCGACCTCCCGGTACACCGGGATCTGGCCGCGCTGCAGCCACGCCATGAAGCGGGTCCAGGCCGTCCGGACGCGCTGGCGGCTGTCGCGCTGGTCCGGACGGTCGACCCTGTCGCGTATGGTGAGCTGGCCGCTCTTCAGCAGCCGGTCGGAATCGACGATGAGGACGCCGTCGGTGCTGTAGACGCGGGCCCGGGTGGTGGCCGGCAGCCGCGTGAAGAGCGGCGCAATCCGCTCCGGCCGGATGGAGAGCTGCATGGCGGCGATGCTCTCGTCACGCAGCAGCTTGTGCGCCCCTTCGAGCTCGGGCAGCATGTCCGGGTTGAGGACAATGCGGCCGGTTCCTTCCTCGCGCGTGGCGTTGTAGGCAATGAGTGTGGCGAAGCTCTCGCCCTGCACCTTGAGGCTGTCGCCCTGGGCCTCGATCAGCCCCGCGCGATACTGCGCGAGGTAGAAGACGCCGCTCAGCAGCACCGCGAGGCCAATCAGGTTGGCGAACATGATGCGGCGCAGCAGCGTCTTGGAGACGAGCCGGATCAGTGGTCCGTAGGTGACGAAGTCATAGAGGTCGCGACCGATCCGGCGGCCCAGGATCTGGGCGCCGTCCCACAGGCGCAGGCCGTAAGCCGGCGCCAACCGGCGCACGGTCGCAACTGCTCGGGCCAAGCCCTCCGCCCCGCCTGCGGCAGGGCGCCATCCGCCCGACTGGATCGCCATTGGCTGCCCCCCGGCCTCAAGCCTCCTTGAAGCGGTATCCGACGCCGTAGAGTGTCTCGATTACGTCGAAGTTGTCGTCCACCTGCTTGAACTTCTTGCGCAGGCGCTTGATGTGGCTGTCGATGGTGCGGTCATCCACGTAGACCTGATCGTCGTAGGCGGCGTCCATCAGCGCGTCGCGCGTCTTGACCACGCCCGGCCGGGTGGCCAGCGCCTGCAGGATCAGGAATTCGGTTACGGTGAGCATTACCGGGTTGTTGTCCCAGTGGCAGGTGTGCCGCTCCGGATCGAGCTTGAGTTTGCCGCGCTCCAGCACGCGCGCGGCTTCCGCGGCGGCGCCGGCCGGGTCCTTCGGCTGGAAGCGCCGCAGCACGGCCTTCACGCGCTCCACCACCAGGCGCTGCGAGAACGGCTTGGTGATGTAGTCGTCAGCGCCCATCTTGAGGCCGAACAGCTCGTCGATCTCCTCGTCCTTGGAGGTGAGGAAGATCACGGGCATGTCGGTCTGCTGGCGCAGGCGGCGCAGCAGTTCCATGCCGTCCATGCGCGGCATCTTGATGTCGAGGATGGCTAGGTCGGCCGGCTCTTCGGAGAGGGCTTCGAGCGCCGCCGCGCCGTCGCTGTAGGTGCGCACCTTGTAGCCCTCGGCCTCGAGAGCGATGCCGAGGGACGTCAGGATGTTGCGCTCGTCGTCGACAAGGGCGATCGTGCTCTTCTCTTTCATCACGCTGATGTCCTGCCCGTTCGTCGCGCGCCCACGCCTCCACTGCATCCAAGCCCCGACGC
>DATBKR010000084.1:0-8717 GCA_036555805.1 Hyphomicrobiaceae bacterium
TGGGACAGGCCGCGGTTGTAGAGGGGCCGCGCGTTGCCCGGCTCCAGGCGGAAAGCCTCCGTGTAGTCGGCGATGGCGAGGTCGTGCTGGCCCTTGTGGTCGTAGGCCTGGCCGCGGTTGTTGAAGTAGTCGGGTTCCTTGGGATCGAGCTTTACGGCGTGCGAGTAGTCGGCAATGGCGAGGTCGAACCGGCCGAGCTGGTCGTAGGCGTTGCCGCGGTTGAAGTAGGCGAGGGGGTTGCCCGGGTCGAGCTTGATCGATTCCGTATAGTCGGCCGCTGCGGTCTCGCTCTCCCCGCCCATCTCGTGCAGCACGCCGCGCTGCAGGTGCGCCTGCGCGCGCGTGGCATCGTCCCTGGCCGTGTCGATGGCGCGTGTGCACGCGCCGATGCGCTGCGGCGCGGGCTGGGCCTCGTCGAGGCAGGCGTCGAGAAGCTCCGCCGCCGTCTGCGCCAGGCTGGGGCCCGAGGCCGCGGCCATCAGGCCCAGCGCCAGAGCCGCAGGCGCGAGCCGCGGGACTGTCCAGCCATGCCGAAGCGCCATGCCAGGCGTCCTTTCTCCTAATGCCGCGGCTCATTGCGCCCGGCGGGCGACGCTGCGCGCGCGTTTCAAGCCCTATGTGAGCCCCAGCGGTCGCGAGACCAAGCCTTTCTTGCGCCCGCTCCGTCATTGCAGTGCAGCAAGCCGTGGATGTGGCTCGCCGGCCACGTCGCCAGCTCTGTCGAGGGGCGCGCTGCCGGGAATGGCCAAGACAGCGCCCCGGAAGGCAGCCTATAGATGCGAAACACGCCTGGGGAGAACCCCCTCGCCCAACGGCGAGGGGGATGGCTTGTAAACGGAGGAAGTCAAGTCATGCGTCGTTTCGCTTATGGAATTGGTGCGCTCGCGGTCGTCGGTCTGGTCTGTGCCTCGGGTGCCGAGGCGGCCAAGACCAAGATGGGCTGCGAGCGCGGCAAGGAAGTCTGGGACGCCGCCGCGGGCAAGTGCGTGCCGGGCAAGGCCAAGGCCAAAACTGCCAAGAAGACGGCCAAGAAGGCTGCGGACACCAAAAAGAAGTGAGCGCCGCGGGGCGGTCCGCGATGGCGCGTCTTGCATGCCTGAACGCTCGAGCGGCCAGGCAGCGCAATCCGGTCACAGCCAGCGGACGGCGCCCGACGCCACCAGCAGAACCTTGTCCTGCGGCACCTCGAGGCGCGCGATCTCGGCGCCCGAAAGCCGCAGGACAAGGCCGCGCAGAACCTTGCTGACGCCGCCGTGCGCAACCACCACGGCGTCGCGCTGTACCGCGGCAAGCCACAGGCCCACGCGCGCCGACAGCATGCGATAGCTCTCGCCGCCCGCCGGCTGCCAGCTCCACGGGTCGCTGAGGCGTGCCGCAAGGCCCTCCGGATCGACGTGCGGCAGCTCCTCCCACAGCCGGCCTTCCCAATGGCCGTAGTCGATCTCGCGCAGCCGGTCGTCGGTGCGATAGTCGCGCGGAGGAAGGGCCAGTTGGCCGCGCAGGATCTCCATGGTCTCGCGCGCCCGCATCAGCGGGCTGGCGACGTAGTCGAGCGCCGCCGCCGCGCCACCCAGCGCCTCGGCCAGCGTGCGGCCGTTGCGGCCGGCCTGACGCCGCCCCGTGGCATTGAGCGGGATGTCGCGCTGGCCCTGGTAGCGTCCCTCCCGGTTCCAATCGGTCTCGCCGTGGCGCACGAAGTAGAGGGTGACACCCGGTTTCAGCATGTTGCCCCCTGCCTGCCCCGTGCGCCGTTGCCGCTGGCCCCCTGACGATTGCCCCCGCATGGCGCTCGTGCCGCTACGGGTCGAATGTCGGCGCCAGCCTGGCGATGGACGGCGCGGCCGTTGCCAGGCCGTGCCGGCGCAGGTCAGCCATGCGGGCGCGCGCCAGCTCGGCGTAGAACGTGTCGCCATAGCGGGCTGCGTAGGCGTCGAGCACGGCGAGGCTGGTCGTGTCCTTGGCCGCGCTCCACGCCTCGAACGCCTCGTGCGCGGCCGATGCCGGAGACGACGCACCGGCGGTTCTGCCGGCCGTGTCGGCGGCGGGATTGAAATAGAAGCGCCCCGTCAGCGCCGAATGCTCCCAAGGCACCTGCCTGCGGTCGGTCTCCTTCATCACGTCGTTGCGGACGGCGATGAGCATCGTACCCAAGTCCTCGTGCGAGGTGGCGAGCTGACGTGCCAGCGCGGCCGAATACGGCGAATTGCGGCCCTTTCCGTCTAGGGCCACCGTTCCCGGCTGGGTCGAGAAGCTGATGAGCGTGCCGGCGCTCCCCCGCACGAGGCCCAGGCCGCGCCCGATCTCGGCCGAGCGCGTGCCAATGGCGCGGGCCAGGTTGTCGGAAAGCGGGCTGTCGCGGCAGGCATCGAAGAACAGGATGTTGGTGCGGGCCTCGCGCTCCATGCTGCGGTGCACGAGGTCGAGGCGCACCAGCTCCGCGTCGAGCGCCGACGCCCCCATCAGCTGCGCGTCCACGGGGACCAGATAATTCTGCCCGGCCACGTGCAGGCCGTGCCCGGCGTAGAAGAACACGCCCACGTCGGCGCCCCTGAGTGCGGCCATGAACGCGCGGATCCTGCCGTCGAGCGCCGTCTTGTCGAGGTCGAAGCCCTCGATCGTCTGGAACCCCAGCCGCTGCAGGGCGGCGCCGATGTCCGCCGCGTCGTTGCGCGGGTTCTCGAGCCGCCGCGTGTAGCGGTAGGCGGAGTTGCCGATGACGAGGGCCACGCGCTTCTGCGCGGCGATCGGGATCGGCCCGTCCGAGCCGGAGCCGACGGGGCTCGGGACGGCCACCATCGCCAGGCCGGCGAAGATGGCGAACCCGGCGAGCTTGACTGCGGCAACCTTGCAGCCCGCCGCGAACGCGCCCAGCGCCGCGCGGAAGGGCAGCGCGCCGCGCAGGCGCCTGAACCTGCTCCGCAAACGCACCGCCGGCGGCGGGCTGCCCGCTTTCCCACGCAGGCGGAATTTGCGCGGCGGTGCGGGGAGCGGTGCGGGGACAGGCTCAGCCTCGGGCACCTTCTGGAACTCCGAGAGGTACAGGAGGTCCGGCTCGGGCGCAGGTTCCAGCGGCACCTGAGCGGACGCATCGGAGCCGGGCGGGGCCGTCGGCGCCGGCAGCACGACCGGGACGGCCGTCTGCGGGCGCAGGTCGGGCGCCGCGCGCGGAAAGCTGATGACGGTGGCGTCGGTGCCGCTGCGGGCCGCCTCCTTCACGGCGTCGGTGAGCGACGTGCCCTGCGTCGCGGCGGCCTTCACCGCGTCGGTGAGCGACGTGGAACTACCCATGGCTCCCTCCATCAACGGGGTCAGACCCCTCGCCACCGAGCTTCGGGTCCTGCACTGACCCCGGTCGCGAGGGGTCTGACCCCTGCCGCCCCGGCCCCGGCGCTACCCCGGCCGCGGCTCTCCGAACTTCTCGAGCAGCAGGTCGAAGGCGGTGGTGCCCAGCGCCTGCACCGTCGTGTTCAGCTCCGCCGCCAGGTGTCGCACGGCGGCGGCCACCTCCTGGTCCACGTAGATGACAATGCCCTTGCGTCCCGCCCGCGTGGTGGGCGGATTGCGCTTGCGGCTTGCTACCTCCTTCATGACCTGCGTCAGCGACGGCTCCGGCGGCGGGGCGGCGGCCTCGTTGGGGGTGCGCACATGGCCGGTGGCGACCGCCTTGATCGCATCGGTCAGCGAGAGGCTCTCGAGGTCCACGTCAGCCGTCCGTGCCTTCGCTGTCGCGCGCCCAGAGCGCTTCGAGGAGGGCCGTGATTTCCTTGGCTGACGTGCCATTCCTGTCCGTCTCCGTAACGCCGCGCCCGCTCCTGAGCCCCTGGGCATAGGCCGGCAGCTCGCTCAGGCGCTCGGGCATCACCTCCAGCTCGTGGCGGCCCGCATAGCGGGCCACTTCCTTGACCGCGGCATCCCTGCTGCGGCCCGTGGGCACGGCGTTCATCACCGCCACGGTCTTGGCTCTGGCCTTGGCGAAGTCCACCACCCGCACGCAGTCTTCCAGTGCCTGCAAGTCGAGGATGGAGGACTTCACGGGAATGATGCCCATGGTGGCCGGCGTCAGCGCCGCGGTGATGGCCTTGTCGAGCTTGGGCGGCGTGTCGATCAGCACCAGGTCGGCGCCGAGCTTCTTGGCCACCCGGATCATCTCGGGGAGCTTGGTGTAGGGCCCGGCGGCGATGCTCGGATCGTCCTTGCTGCCCGTGGTGCGCTGCCGGATGGCGTGCCAGCGCTCGGCCGACTGCTGGGGATCGAGGTCGATCACCAGCACCTTCAGCTCTTCCGCGGCGGCGATGGCCAGGTGCAGGGCGAGCGTGGTTTTCCCGCTCCCGCCTTTCTGGCTGACGATGCTCCACACTCTCATGGCGCGGTCCTTGCGCTCGTGTGCTAGCACCTTGCGCTAGCAACTCAGTGCTGAGTTGGTAGCACAAGCCTAGGCGTAAAGGAAGCGTTAACTTCGGCGGGCGGCCGGCCCTGGGGATATCGCTGCTGAGACTCGGGTGCTAGCACATGTCCAACAGGTCGTCGTGCTAGCAACGCGATAGAGGCCGTAGGGTGCAACAGGGCGTCAGCCCGTATTGCACCCTTTTCCGCCTCGCTGGCAGTCGACGAGCTACAAAAACACGGCAACTCCACGCGCCGGCAACGCGCGCGACGGCGCTGTCAGCCCTTCTTGATCTCGATCTTGCGCTCGGCCTTCACAGCCTCTGGCTTCTTGGCCGCCGAGACCTTGAGCACGCCCTTGTCGAACTTGGCCTCGACCTTGGACTCGTCGATGCTGTCGGGGAGCAGGATGGAGCGCTCGAAGCTGCCGAAGCTGCGCTCGGTGACGTGGTAGTTCTCGCCCTTCTTTTCCGACTCCTGCTTCTTCTCGCCCTTGATGGTGAGGACGCCGTTGGCGAGCGTCACCGACACGTCCTTCTCGTCCACGCCGGGAAGCTCGGCCTCGACCGTGACCGCATTGGCGCTCTCTCGAACATCGAGCTCGGGCACCGTCATGCCCTCTGCCCGGCCGAGCGCGGTGGGCCAGCGCGGCCAGCCGTGCTCGAAGCGCTCGAACAGGCGGTCCATGTCGTCGCGCATGGCGGAGAAGATGTCGCGCGGGCGCGCCATCGGGCGCTCGCCGGACTTGGCGATGTCTGTCTTGGGCATGGGGGTCGTCCTTTTTCCGTTGCCAGGTTGAGGCGGGGCCGCCCGACCAGGCTGAGCCTGTGGCAATCGATGAGTCGAAACGGATCACCGCGGATTGATGGACGTCAACGTGGCGTTCCGGCCATGGTTTCGGACGGCTTTGTCGGCGCGACGCAGCCCCGCATCGCGGGCAGCGGACCGGCCTGCCGAGCAGGCTAAATCCGGGCTTCGAGTCGGTCGGCAGCCCGCGCCACGCCATGGGGTGCCCGCCCGACGCACCGCGGCCGGGAGCGCCGGTTCGCGCGGCGCGTCGCCGATGCGGTGGAGGCGCGGCAGGCTGCCGGCAGCTACGACCGGCTGATGGTGGTAGCCCCGGCCGCGACGATGGGCGATCTTCGCGGTGCGCTGACAAGGTGAAGGCCGCCGTCAGCGCCGAGGTTGTCGCCGACCTCGCCAACACACCCGTGAGCGAGCTTCCCGCCCACCTCGCAGAACACATCGCACTTCTGAGCGCCGGCCGCCGCAGCGCGAAGCAGAGTTGCCTCGTTTGGCCAAGGCTTGCCCCGAGGCTCCAGCGTCCGCTTTTCGAAGCCTTGTTGTCGGACGGCGGCTCATGGCCGGTCAGATTTGACCCAAGCAGAATACGTCGAGCTAGTCATCGTTGCACGCCGTGCTGCTCAACCAAAGCCGACCACAAACTCCAGGCCTCATCGTTCGACGCTGCGCCCGGAGCCTCAAGAGCCGTCTGAACCATGACGAGCTTTGAGATCGGATCGACGCAAATGTACTGCCCCTTGTATCCGACGAGGGCAAACTGACGCCGGTTGCCGGGAAACAGCCACAACAGATAGCCATAGCCGAACATCTTCGTGGCCCGTCCGGGCGAGAGATAGGTGTCGGATGGCCGCACCGTCGTTGCGTCGATCATCCATTGGGATGGGATGATCTGCCTGCCTTCCCATGCGCCGTCATGGGCGAGCAGCCGGCCGAGCCGTGCGTAGTCGCGCAGCACCGCATTGAAGCCGAAGTGGGCGACTTCAATTCCCTCCGCATCCAAGAGCCACCTCGCGTCGGCTTCCGCGCCAATCGGCTCCCACACCTTCTCGTGCAGATAGTCGGAGGCCGACTTGTTGACCGCGTAGTGAAGCACCAACCCGAGCACATCGGGTTC
Source organism: Hyphomicrobiaceae bacterium (assembly GCA_036555805.1). Lineage (GTDB taxonomy): Bacteria > Pseudomonadota > Alphaproteobacteria > Rhizobiales > Hyphomicrobiaceae > AWTP1-13. Next base: position 6,302 of record DATBKR010000084.1, read on the forward strand.
GATGCTGGCGTAGTGGTATCTCGTGCCTGGAGGCGCAATCCGCCGATTGAATTGCGAGATTGCGGCGATAGTCCCTTTTCTGAAGACACCGGCCCCGAAGACCATATCGATCCACAGGCGATTGAGATCGCGTCCGCCGTCCCGCTCTTCACCGAAATCGACCCCCGATGACATGTGCAGAAGAGCCCGGATCGGCGTCGCACCATACTCTGTGCCGCTAAGACCTGGGACATAGGTGTCTGCAGTGTCGTCGATAGATCTGATCGCCCCGTCTGAGATTGCGACGCCGATCAAGATCCCTGTGATCGACTTGACCATCGATTGGGAGACGAACCGGTCATGGTCAGTGCGGCCGTATTGATAGCGCTCGAAGAGGATCCGATCGTCCTTGACCACCAGCAGGCCAGTCACGGGATTGCGCGACATGTAGTCGATCAGGGAGAATTGCCCTCGGCGAAACTGGTACCGGACCTCTGCCGGCGAACACTTGAACGTCCAAGGTCGCTTCGCGCGATCGACCTGTCGCGTTGAATAGATGTCGTCGAGATGGCTGAATGCGCCCACCCGATATCTTGGCTCCCACGGGTTGCCCTGTTGTCGCGCGAGCATGACGGCAGGGACGGGATAGCCTTCAGCCGCTCCATAAAGCTCGGCATCCGGCCCAGTAGAGGAAAAGATTGGACCTTCGCAATCCTTGGCTGGTTCGGCATCGGGCGGCGGCTCGGCAATCGATGATCTGTTCCCGGCGAGCCCGCATGCAGCTGTGCACGCAATGCCCTTGACGACGCCGCGACGGGACAGACGAGGTGGGGGCGCAGAGCTCTTCGACATCCCGTCACCACCAGTTATGAGTGAACCTAGCTAGCTAAATCAGCGCACGCTTCGGCGCCCCGTTCAAGCGAACGGTCTCCTGCTCACTCTTGCCCCGGCGTCTATCCGTCAGGGTCTGGGGGACGACTGCCGTTGGCGGGGCATGCTTGCGTTGGGCCGACGGCGAGGCTCTGCTCAGCCGCGCGTCGTGACCCGCATCGGGCCGGCGTCAGTGCGCTCGCCGCCCTCAGCCTCGCGCAGCATCGCCTGCAGGGCCGCAAGCTCGGCCACGACGTCGCGCAGCACGCCGACGTGCGCCGCGTTGAGAGGCGGCGCGAGCCCCGGTGCCGGGACCGGCGACTGCGGCGCAGCGGCCGGCTTGGCGCGGGCCAGCACCCGGCGCCGGACCGGCGGCGCCCCCTTGCCCATGCGCTTCACGTGCTCGGCCCCGCCCTCGCGCAGGATCTTCTGCACGCCCCTGACGGAATAACCTTCCGCCTGCAGCAGCTGGCGGATACCGCTCAGCAGCTCCACATCGGCCGGCCGGTAGTAGCGCCTGCCGCCGCCGCGCTTCATCGGCTTGAGTTGCGGAAATCTGGTCTCCCAGAAACGCAGTACGTGCTTCTTGACGCCCAATTCCTGCGACACCTCGCTGATGTTGCGAAATGCCTCGATCGCCTTAGGCAAGGCACGCCCCCCGCTTGGCTGCTAGATGGCCTGAATCACTCGGCTGCCCGGCGCCGGCCGAGCCCCTGGTTGATGCGGTTCTTCATGATGTTGCTGGGTCGGAACACCAGCACGCGCCGCGGCGTGATGGGCACCTCCTGCCCGGTCTTGGGGTTGCGGCCCACGCGCTCGCCCTTTTGCCGGATGTTGAACGATCCGAACGAGGAGAGCTTGACCGCCTCACCCTCAGCCAATCTCTCCGACAGCACCCTGATGACCAGTTCGACCAGTTCCTGCGACTCGTTGCGAGGCAACCCGACTTTCTGGACGACCGTCTCCGCAAGGTCCGCACGCGTGAGCGTCTTGCCACTCATAACCTACCGCCCCTCCCCATCTGGCGTTTTCACAATGCTAACTGCGGCCCCTCGGGGGGTCAACAACAACAGGCTGAAATTGCACACTTAAACTGCCGACAAAAGGGGATGCGTTGCGCAGCTACCAGCGCGCCAGCGCCGCCCCCCAGGTGAAGCCGCCCCCCATGGCCTCCATCAGCACCATGCTCCCCTCCCTGAGCCGACGGTCCTCGAACGCCTGATTGAGCGCCAGCGGCACGGACGCCGCCGAGGTGTTGCCGTGCTTGGCGAGCGTCATCACCACCTTCTGCTCGGGGATGCCGAGCTTCCTGGCGATGCCGTCGAGGATGCGCTTGTTGGCCTGGTGCGGAACGTAGAGGTCGATCTCCTCCGGCGCGTAGCCGGACGCAACCAGGGTCTCCTCGATGACGCTGGAAATCTTCTGTACCGCGTGGCGGAACACCTCCCGCCCGTTCATGCGCAGGTGGCCCGTGGTCTTGGTCGAGCCCGGCCCGCCGTCCACGTACAACAGATCCTCGTAGCGGCCGTCCGAGCGCAGGCGCGTGGCCAGGATGCCGCGGTCGTCG
>DATBKR010000085.1:0-15287 GCA_036555805.1 Hyphomicrobiaceae bacterium
TGCCGCAAATCAGTCAGTCTGCGGCCATGAGACGAGACGACATCTGCCTTTATGTGGGCCCTTCGAGCCGTGCTCGGCTGGTGGCTCTGATCGCTGACCGCAACACGCCGTCGAAGGTGGTGTGGCGCGCCGAGATCGTTCTGGCGACGGCCGATGGGTGCGGCACCAACGAGATCATGCGGCGCACGGGCAAATCGAAGCCGTGCGTGTGGCGCTGGCAGGAGCGCTATATCGAGGAGGGTGTCGACGGGCTGTTGCGCGACAAGACGCGGCCACCGGGCAAGAAGCCGTTGCCGACGGCAATCAAGCACAAGGTGCTGACCAGGACGTCCAGCGGGACGCCTGCGAACGCGACGCACTGGAGCAGGGCGTCGATGGCGGCCGAGATGGGGATCAGCCCGTCCAGCGTCGGGCGCATCTGGGCGGAGGCCGGCCTCAAGCCGCATCTCGTCAGGACGTTCAAGGTCTCCAACGACCCGCAGTTCGAGGAGAAGGTCACCGACATCGTCGGCCTCTATCTGAACCCGCCGGACCGTGCGCTGGTGTTGTGCGTCGATGAGAAGAGCCAGGTTCAGGCCCTCGACCGCACCCAGCCGGGCCTGCCCTTGAAGAAGGGCCGCGCCGCGACCATGACGCACGACTACAAGCGCCACGGCACGACTACGCTGTTTGCCGCGCTCGATGTGAAGAGCGGCCTCGTCATCGGCGAATGCAAGCCGCGCCATCGCGCCAGGGAGTTCATCCAATTCCTGAAGCAGATCGACCGGTGCGTGCAGGACCATCTCGACGTTCATCTCGTGCTCGACAACTACGCAACGCACAAGACACCTGCGGTCGAGGCCTGGCTCGCCAGGCACAAGCGCTTCAAGCTCCACTTCACGCCGACCAGCGCCTCCTGGCTCAATCTCGTCGAGCGCTTCTTCGGCGAGATCACGCGCAAGCGCATCCGGCGCGGCGTCTTCACCAGCGTCGCCGATCTTGAGGCTGCGATCCACGACTATCTCGACCACCACAATGCCAATCCCAAGCCCTTCGTGTGGACCAAGACCGCCGCTGCCGTTCTTGCCAAGGAACGCCGGGCACTCGGTGCGCTCGAAGCGGTCAAAATTGGGTATCAACCGTCAGACTCGGAACACTAGCATCGGGAGATTGGCGCTTGCAAGCCGTGAACATCCGCATCGGCACGCGCGGCTCGCCGCTGGCGCTGGCGCAGGCGCGCGAGGTGCAGGCCCGCCTGGAGGCCGCGCGCACCGCATCCCCCGGGCCGGGCCCGCTCGCTTTCGAGGTGCGCGTCATCAAGACCACGGGCGATCGCATCCAGGACCGGCCGCTGTCCGAGGCGGGCGGCAAGGGGCTGTTCACCAAGGAGATCGAGGAGGCCCTGCTGGCGGGCGAGGTGGACATCGCTGTCCATTCCATGAAGGACATGCCCACCGCGCTGCCGGCCGGACTGAGGCTGGCCGCCTTCCTGCCGCGCGAGGACGTGCGCGACGCCCTGATCAGCGCCAAGGCACGGACCCTCTCGGAGCTGCCCGAAGGGGCGGTGGTCGCCACCTCGTCGCTGCGGCGCCAGGCCCAGGTGCGGCACCTGCGCCCGGACCTCAAGGTCGTGCCCATGCGCGGCAACGTCGAGACGCGGCTGCGCAAGCTCGCCGAAGGGGCGGCCGATGCAACTCTGCTGGCGATGGCCGGCCTCAACCGGCTGGGCATCGCCGACCGCGGCGCCGGCCCGGTTCCGGTGGAGCAGATGCTGCCGGCCGTGGCCCAGGGCGTCATCGGCATTGAGATCCGCGCCGAGGATGAGAGCATGGCCGCGCTGCTGGCCCCCATCAACCACGAGCCGACGGCCCTGGCGGTCACGGCCGAGCGCGCCTTCCTGGCCAGGCTGGAGGGGTCGTGCCGGATGCCGATTGCAGGCCTTGGGGAGCTTGCCGGCGGGCGTTTCGCATTCCGGGGAATGATCCTCAGCCCCGACGGCCACGCCTGCTACGGGGCGCGGCGCGAGGGCCGGCCCGAGGAGGCGATCCGCCTCGCCGAGGAGGCCGCCGCCGAGCTCCTCGCGGCTGCCGGCCCCGAGTTCATCGAAGCGCTTCGAGGCTGAGTGCCAGCGCTGCGCTGAAGCCAACAGCAGAAGATCCGGGCGCAAAGGCGAAGCTGGGCGCGCGGCGGCGGTTCGCGCCTGATCCGGCTCCCTGCTCAGGTCCGGTCGTTCATTCCACCGGCAGGCCGACGTAGTTCTCCGCCAGCGTCGTCTGCGCCGCGCGCGAGCTTGCCAGGTACGCCAGCTCCGCCATCTGCACGCGCTTCTCGAAGCCGCTGGCTTCCGGGAACCGGTGCGTCAGGCTCGTCATCCACCAGGAGAACCTCTCCGCCTTCCAGACCCGGTTGAGGCACCGGTCGGAGTATCCGTCGATGAGGTCGGTGCGCCCAGAGCGGTAGTAGGCCGCGAGCGCCTCGGCCAGGAAGCGCACGTCTGTGACGGCCAGGTTCAGCCCCTTGGCCCCGGTGGGCGGCACGATATGGGCGGCATCGCCGGCCAGGAGCAGGCGGCCGTAGCGCATCGGCTCGGCTACGAACGAGCGCAGCGGCGCCACGCTCATCTCCAGCCGGGGCCCGGTCTGCAGCTTCGCCGCCGCATCTGGCGGCACCCGTCGCGCCAGCTCGCTCCAGAACCGGTCGTCGGACCAGTCGGCAACGTCCTCCTCGGCCGGCACCTGCAGGTAGTAGCGGCTGCGCGCCAGCGACCGCATGGTGCAGAGCGCGAAGCCGCGCTCGTGGTTGCAGTAGATCAGCTCCGGGTCGACGGGCGGCGTGTCGGCCAGGATGCCGAGCCAGCCGAACGGATAGACCCGCTCATAGGTGCGCAGCACGTCCGGCGGGATGGACTGACGGCTCACGCCATGGAAGCCGTCGCAGCCGGCGATGAAATCGCAGGCAACTTCGTGCGTCTCTCCGCCCTTGCGGTAGCGCAGGCGCGGGCGGTCGCCGGCTATGCCGTCGAGGCTCACGTCCTCGGTTTCGTAGACCACCTCTGTGCCCGCGGCGGCGTGGGCGTCCATCAGGTCCTTCTGGATCTCGGCCTGGCCGTAGATGGTGACGACCTTGCCGGAGAGGCCCTTCAGGTCGATGCGGTGGCGCCGGCCGCCGAACGCCAGCTCAACGCCGTCGTGGATCAGGCGCTCGCTCAGGAGCCGGTCTGCGAGGCCCGCCTCGGCGAGCGTGTCCACCGTGCCCTGCTCCAGCAGCCCGGCGCGGATGCGCGCGCGCAGATACTCCGGATCGCGCCGCTCCAGGACGACGCAGTCGATGCCGGCAGCAGCGAGCAGTCTCGCAAGGAGGAGTCCCGCCGGCCCTGCGCCGACAATGCCAACCTGGGTTCGCGCGGTGTGCATGATGCACACCCTAGCGCATTCGTTTTGAGTGCCAACAGTTGTGCTGTCGCGGCGATTGCGCGGCAGCTAATGCACGCTGGCGATCTCCAGCTCGTCGCCCAGGGCGTGGCCGATGGCGGCCTGGCGGCTGTCGGTGAGGATCAGGGGCGTGCCGTCGGCGGCGTGCAGGGCGTAGAGGTCGATGCCCTCGGGGAGATTCTCCACCGCCGGGAACAGCTCCTTGGCCTCGTCGTGGGTCATGATCTTGATGTAGGCGACCTTGCCGCCGCCCAGCTGCGCCAGCTCGCTCATGCTCATGAGAGGAGCCGGCAGGGCCGTCCCAAGCGTGCCTTTGCTGCCTTTTTCCACGACGCTCACTCCTTCTCGAACCGGGGATGGAACCCCGCGTTTGCGTTGGTCGGGTCATCGCCTTCGCAAGACCGAGCCTACCCGCGATTCGTCTGATCCGGCTGTGACCAAAAAGTCACCCAAACTCAACCCGCCTGGCTCCGCGCCTTGGCGATCTCGATCCGGCGCACGGCCCGCTCGGGTTGGCGCCGCACCAGATCGATCGACAGGAGCCCATCCGTCAGCTCGGCCGACTTCACCTCGATGCCATCCGCCAGTACGAACGTGCGGCTGAACTGGCGCGTGGCGATGCCGCGGTGGATGTACTGCCGTTCCTTGTCGTCCTCCTGCCGGCCGCGAATGTTGAGCTGGTTCTCCTCGACCGTGATCTCGATCTGATGCTGTTTGAAGCCAGCCACCGCGAGCGTTATCCGCAACAGGTCGCCCGCTGCCTTGCCGTTGCCCTCGCTGCCGCCGGGAATGCGCTCAATGTTGTAGGGAGGATAGCCGTCGCCCCCCTTGCCGACCCGGTCGATCAGGCGCTCCATCTCCTCGAAGCCCAGGAACAGCGGGCTGGAAAGGTGCGACATGCGCGTCATTGCCAAGCCTCCTTCGGCCTTGGCCCTGAACATCAGGGACCGCGGAGCCTTGCGGCCTCCGCATCCAGCCCGCGACTCGGCGCTGGTTATGTTCGCTCAAATGATATGGTGCGCGCCGGGTTCCTTTCAAGAACGAGGCGGGAACGACGGCGCGCCGCTCCTTTTGCCACTTTGTGAGGCGGCGCGCGGGGCGGCATGGGGGGCGGCGGATGGGCGGCGATATGAGCGACTGGCGCGTCTTGGCGCTGATCTTCGCGGGCGCCTTGATCAGCGGGCTGGTCAACGGTCTCACGGGCTTCGGCAGCGCGCTCGCCGGCCTGCCGATCTGGCTGCAGGCCGTCGAGCCGCTGGTGGCGGCACAGCTGGCGTCGGCGGGCTCGGTGCTGGGCCACCTCAGGACGTTTCCCGCTATCTGGGCCGCCGCCGACTGGCGCCGGCTCGGCCCGTCGCTCGCAGCGGGGCTGCTGGGCGTGCCGGCCGGCACGCTGCTCCTGCCGCACATCAGCCTCGGCCCGTTCAAGCTGGGCGTAGGCGTGGTGCTGGTTGCCTACTGCTCCTTCCTGCTGCTCGCGGCCGGCCGTATCAGGCTCGCCGGCGGGGGCCGCTGGGGCGAGGTCCTCGTCGGGTTCAGCGGAGGCGTGCTCGGCGGGCTGGCAGGGCTCTCGGGCGTGCTGCCCACCGTGTGGGCCTCGCTCAACGACTGGCGCAAGGACGAACGGCGCATCTTCTTCCAGGTCTTCAACTTTACCGTGCTGACGGCGATGCTTGTCGCCAGCGCGGCCTCGGGTCTAGTCGGTCTGCGCTCGGTGACGGCGATGGCGATGGCGGCGCCCGGAACGCTGATCGGCGCGTCGCTGGGCGTGAACCTCTACAAGCGCCTCGACGACCGGCGCTTCGACCGCGTGGTGCTTGTTGTGCTCCTGCTCTCGGGTCTTGCTCTGGTATGGTCGAGCCTTTGATATGGCGGCATGACAGCCCCAGCTCGCGCAGGACGCCTGGGATCAAACAATGTCTGGTGCCCAGTATCGCCGGCACGTGGATGGAGGTGAAGGAAGTGTGGCAGGCCAAGTAGCCGAGCTGCGTCCCGGCGCGGGCGGAGGCTTCCACGCTTCGCGGCGGCGGTGCCTGGCCTACGGCGACCCGTGCCCGGCTGCGGAGGGCGCGACATGACCACGACGCTCCTGCTGCTCCTCAGTGCCGCGATGATCGTGGCCGGCATCACGCTGATCTGGCGCGACGTGCAGCGCGGGCACCGCAACGCGTTCCTGGTGCGCGGCGATCGGCCGGCGCTGGCCGGCGCCGACCCCGAGCTCGAGGTGACCGTCGCCCATCGCGACCCCGCGCCGGCTGCGGCCGCCTTGCCGGCGGAGGAAGTACCGCCGTCGGCTCCGGTGCATACGCGGGAGGCGGCGCGGCAGTGGGCGGCCATCGAGCCCGTGCTCGCCGCGGCGGTCGAACGGGTCAATGCCGTGCTCGCCGGCGCGGGCGTGGCGGTGGGCACCGGCGGCGAGCCGTCCAGGAGCATGAGCCGTGGATACGGCGTCTACCGGCGCATTCTGCTCGGCGGGGAGAGTGTGGCCTGGCTCCGGCTGGAGCTTGACGCCAACGGGCAGCTGCAGGCCACGGTGAAGGCGCACAAGGACGATTTCGCCGGCGTCAATGCCGGCGCGCACGTCGCCGTGCGCGGCCTGGACATCGCGCGCGCGAGCGACCTGCTGTCCGAGTGCCTGAAGCCCGCCGCCAGCCTTGCCATGCGGGCCGCCGGCGGCGGCAGCACCGAGCAGTGGGCCAGCGAGGCTGCCTGGCGGGCGGTCGCCCCCATCGTCACCGCCGCGCTGCAGGCCGGCAACGGCGCGCTGGCGCAGACGGGCGCGCGCTTCATTCCGATCGGAGCGCCGGTGTGGGTGCCCGAGACGCGGCGGCACCGCATGACCGTGGGCGTCGAGGTCTTCAACAACGAGGTGGCGCGCATGCTGATCGAGCGCGTCGGCGAGGAGATCGAAGTTGCGGTCGGGCTGCCCGATGCGCGCCTTGCCGGCCTCGGCCGCCGCCAGCGCTCGCCCGTACAGGGTCTGACGACGCACGCCCTCGCCGAGCTGATCGTCGGCTGTGCCTGGCCCGCCATCGCCCACTTCCGCGAGGCAGTGGGGTCGAGCTAGGCGTTACCGGCCCGCGCTTCCCAGGAGAGACAGATAGGCGCCACGCAGAGCTTCGTGCACGTGCGCCTCGGTGAATCCCTGCAGCACGTGCAGGCGGGCGGCGGCGCCCATGCGCTGGCGCAGGCCGGCATCGCGCGCCAGCAGCTCCAGAGCCGCCCCGAGGGCGGAAGTGTCTCTGGCGGGTACCATGAGGCCCTCCACCTCGTGGCGCACGAACGAGCGGCCGCCGGCGGCGTCGCCGACGATGAGGGCGCGCCCGCAGGCCGCAGCTTCCAGCAGTACGCGCGGCAGGCCCTGGCGGGCGTGCGCCGGCCACACGCAGATCTCGGCGCGGCGCCAGATCTCCCTGGTGTCGGCCGGCCACTCCGCGCAGCGTACGCCGGGATGCAGGCTCCAGCGATGCCACTCCGCCGCCAGGGCGCCCGGCTCACCTTCGCGCGCCCCGTGAATCTCCAGCTGCAGGCGCAGGCCGCGCGCCCACAGCCGCTCAAAGGCCTGGAACAGCCCCTCCAGCCCGCTTCCCTCCTCCACCGCGCCCACGTACGCGGCCACGGGCATTTCGCTCTGCGACGGCGGCAACACCGGATAGACGTCCGGGTCGACACCGGCACCCCCCAGCACCGCAAAGCGGGGACCGGCATCGACGCCCTGCACCCGCAGCTCCGCGAGGTCGTCCTCACACCCCACGAGCAGGAACGAAGCCGGCTTGCGGAGGAGCCATGCCAGGAGCCGCAACGCCAGCCTTCGGTAGGGCCAGTTCAAACCTCCCGGCTGCGGCTCCAGCGCCTTCAGATCGGGCAGGTGAACGACAATGCGCTCGGCGCGCGTGATCTGGAGCGCGAGGGCGGCCAGCGCGGCGGCCTCTACACCGACGGCGTGCAGCACGCCGGGGCGCTCGGCCTCGACGATGCGGGCGAGCGTCCAGGCCTCCGCCGCCTTGGCCGCCGGATTGCGCCAGGCGGTCGCGCAGTCGAGGTCGATAAGGCCGATGTCCGGTGCGCCGAGACCGGCTGTGCCTGCACGCGAGCCGGCCACGACAATCTCGCGCGCCAGCCGCCGCAGGCAGCCGAGCAGCACGCGGCAATGCGCCAGCGCCTCCCGGTCGGCCCCCGCCAAGACCACGACCTTGCCCGCCGCACCGGGGACAGAGGAGGAAACCGCCCGATCCGCGATATCCGTCCTGATCGTGTCAGTCATGCGCCGGCTCGCAGCGATGGAGGAAGTCAGCCAACGTAGAAGCGATGCGCGCCGTTCAGAAGAGCCCCGAGCGCGCGTGTCCACAGGAGCGGGGGGCTGAGCCTTCGGAGAGCGGGGTCAGACCCCTCGCTTTTGCGCTGCCGTCTTGATTGCACCGGTGGTGGCGAGGGGTATGACCCCGGCCGCAAAAAGTAACGGCCGGCGCGAAGGCCGGCCTTGCAAGGCGCTGCGTGTGCCTCCTCACTTTGGGCAGATGGCCCGGCTCTGCGACTTGGCCCCGGGGGGCTGGGGGGCTGAGTATTCCGAGACCTTGTCGCGAACCGGGCCGAGAGGCAACGACGGGAAAAGTCGCAGGGCATTGCGGCACTACCACGGCCGGCCCGCGTCCTCATTTTGGCCGAAACGAGGAGATTTCGGCGGTATGTGCGCTCCAGCCACCGGGGCGTCCGACAGGCGCATAGGCGTTGGGCGTCCGCGCGGCTATCATCGGCTCTTCACTGTGCACAGAAGCGAACAAGCCGATGCCGGAGCATCCAGAATCCATCCTCGAAGGCAAGAAGCGCCCCTTCACCGGTGCGGAGTTCCTGGAGTCCCTGCGCGACGGGCGCGAGGTCTACATTTATGGCGAGCGCGTGAAGGACGTGACCACCCATCCCGCGTTTCGCAATGCGGCAGCCTCAGCCGCCAAGCTCTATGACGCGCTGCACGACCGCAAGACCAAGGACGTGCTCACCGCGCCGACCGACACCGGCTCCGGCGGTTACACGCATCGGTTCTTCAAGGCCGCTCGCTCGCGAGAGGACGTGATGGCCCAGCGCGATGCCATCGCCGCCTGGGCGCGCATCACCTACGGCTGGATGGGCCGCAGCCCGGATTACAAGGCCGCCTTCCTCAACACCCTGGGCGCCAACGCCGAGTTCTACGGGAAGTTCGCCGGCAACGCTCGCGCCTGGCACAAGCGGGGGCAGGAGGCCGTGCTCTACCTCAACCACGCCCTCATCAACCCGCCCATCGATCGCAACAAGCCGGTCGAGCAGGTGAAGGACGTCTACATCACGATCCAGAAGGAAACGGACGCCGGCATCTACGTCTCCGGCGCCAAGGTGGTGGCCACCAACTCGGCGCTCACGCACTACAACTTCCTCGGCCAGAACATGGGCCAGGAGATCACCGACCCGAGCATGGTGGTCATGTTCATCGCGCCGATGAACACGCCCGGCGTCAAGCTGGTCTGCCGCGGCAGCTACGAACTCGCTGCCGCCGCCACCGGATCGCCGTGGGACTACCCGCTGTCCTCGCGCTTCGACGAGAACGACGCCATCTTCATCTTCGACAACGCGTTCATCCCGTGGGAGAACGTGCTCGTGCACCGTGATGTCGAGCGGCTCAAGGCGTTCTACCCCCGCTCGGGCTTCGTCAACGGTTTCACCCTGCAAGGTGCTACGCGCCTTGCCGTGAAGCTCGATTTCATCTCCGGCCTCCTCTACAAGGCGGCGCGTGCCACCGGAACGGAAGCCTTCCGCGGCGTGCAGGCGCAGATCGGCGAGGTGATCGGCTGGCGCAATCTGTTCTGGTCCCTGTCCGACGCCATGGCCTGCAACCCCCAGCCGTGGGTGGATGGGGCGGTGCTGCCCAACATCCGCGCCTCCACTGCCTACCGCCTGTTCATGACCGAGGCCTACCCGGCGGTGCGCCAGATCGTGGAGCGGGTGATCGCCTCCGGACTCATTTATCTCCCCTCGCATGCCCGCGATTTCAAGAACCCCGACATCGACAAGTACCTGGCTCGGTACGTGCGCGGCTCGAACGGCATCGACTACAGGGAGCGCATCAAGGTCATGAAGATGCTGTGGGACGCGGTGGGCAGCGAGTTCGGTGCCCGGCACGAGCTCTATGAGATGAACTACGCCGGCAGCCATGAGCTGGTACGCCTGTTCCCGCTGCAGATGGCGCAGGCCTCGGGCGCCCTGAACGAGATGGTGGCCTTCGCCGAGCAATGCATGGCCGACTACGACGAGGACGGCTGGAAGGACCCCGACTATCGAGGCAACGAGGATGTCGCGATCGTGGGGAAGCTCGGCGAGCTCGGGTAGGGCGCAATAAGGCGAAGCCGCATTGCGCCGTTGCGCGCGAGTTGCTGCTCGCGAATTTCGGCGCAATACGGGCTAGCTAACGCCTGTTGCGCCCTACGGCTGCCAAAACGCAATCGGACACCCGGACGGGGGAGAGTCCGGATGCCCGATAAGGCGGAGCGTCGGAGGAAGTCCGCCCCGGCCTCAACCGGTAACGCAGCGGTGGGCGCGATCCGTCGAGTCTGTACCGCGGCTCAGTCCTTCGGCCCAGTATGCTCCGGGCCGGCCGCCGCCCGCCGCATGAACCCGTGGTGCCATTGATGCCCGCCGTGGCCGCGCAGGGCCTGCCGCATCACCACGCCTGCGACGGCCTTCTGGTCGTCGCTGAGCGAGGCGTAGAACGGGCGGAATGCGGACGCCAGCGCCTTGGCCCGCTCGGCGCGCTCGCTCATGCGCTGGCTCATGCGGTCGAGCCGGTCGGCCAGCGAGGGCCGCTCGCCGGGGCCGTGCTCGCGCGCCGCGCGCCGCTCCGCGCGCGCCTTTTGGCGGGCATCGAACGACGCGCGCAGCTGGCCCTCGACCGGCTCCCACAGCTTCAGCTGCGCGTCGTTGAGTTTCAGCGACTCCCGGATCATGGCGAGCCGCCCGTCGTGCAGGCGGGCCCGCAACTCGGGCGACCGGATGTCCGGCCGGTCTCGCGCCTGTGTTTCTGCCAAAGCCACGGCTCCAGGCAGGGTGACCGACAACATCGTTGCCGCCACCGCAAATCTGCTCCAACGGCCTGTCATGTCGTGCATCTCCTTCGCTGACGGGAATGTCGGACCGCCCGGTCCGGCGCCATGCTACGCGCCACGTCACCCCATGAAACGGCCAGCGGCGGCCCCGGCTGTCGGCGAAAAAGCATTACTTCGCGGAAAGGTATAAAAAGTATAACGGTTTCAGAGCCCCTGGGTCTGACACCGTAACACCGCTGGCGTTGGAGCCACCGTGTCAGACCCAGAGGGTCTGACACCGGTCACCCGAACGTGCGCACGTCAACGAAATGGCCCGCGATCGCCGCTGCTGCAGCCATGGCGGGCGACACGAGGTGGGTGCGGCCGAAGCGGCCCTGGCGGCCTTCGAAGTTGCGGTTCGAGGTGGAGGCGCAGCGCTCGCGCGGCTTGAGCTGGTCGGGATTCATGCCCAGGCACATGGAGCAGCCGGCCTCGCGCCAGTCGAAGCCCGCGTCCTTCAGCACCTTGTCGAGCCCCTCGGCCTCCGCCTGCTCCTTCACGAGGCCCGAGCCCGGCACGATCATGGCATAGACGCTGGGGCTGACTTTCCGACCTTGGGCGATGTGGGCCACCTGGCGCAGGTCCTCGATGCGGCCGTTGGTGCAGGAGCCGATGAAAACCCGGTCGAGTTTGATATCCGTCATCTTGGTACCGGGCGTGAGGCCCATGTAGTCCAGCGCGCGCCGCATGGAGGCGCGCTTGCCCTCGTCCTCCACCATCTCGGGGTCCGGCACCACGCCCTCGATGGACACGACGTTCTCCGGCGAGGTGCCCCAGGTGACGATGGGCGGCAGCCGCGACGCGTCGAGCTTCACCTCCCGGTCAAAATGAGCGCCCTCGTCGCTCCGCAGCGTTTCCCAGTAACGCATGGCCGCGTCCCAGGCTGCGCGCTTGGGCGCCTTGGGCCGGTCCTTCAGGTAGGCGAAGGTCTTCTCGTCCGGGGCCACCATGCCGGCGCGGGCGCCGCCCTCGATCGACATGTTGCACACTGTCATGCGCCCCTCCATGGACAGGGAGCGGATCGCCTCGCCGGCGTACTCGATGACATGGCCGGTGCCGCCGGCGGTGCCGATCTCGCCGATGATGGCGAGGATGATGTCCTTGGCCGTCACGCCATCAGGCAGCTTGCCGTCCACCGTGACGCGCATGTTCTTGGCCTTCTTCTGCGTCAGCGTTTGGGTGGCCAGCACGTGCTCCACCTCGGAGGTGCCGATGCCGTGCGCCAGCGCCCCGAAGGCCCCGTGCGTGGAGGTATGGCTGTCGCCGCACACCATGGTGGTGCCGGGCAGGGTGAAGCCCTGTTCCGGACCGATCACGTGCACGATGCCCTGGCGCACGTCGAGCTCGTTGAAATACTCGATGCCGAAGTCCTTCGCGTTCTTCGCCAGCGTCTCGACCTGCAGGCGGCTCTCGGGGTCGGCGATCCCGGCGCGCCGGTCGGAGGTCGGTACGTTATGGTCCACCACGGCCAGCGTCTTCTCCGGCGCCCGCACCTTGCGGCCGGCCAGCCTCAGCCCCTCGAAAGCCTGTGGGCTCGTCACCTCGTGCACCAGGTGCCGGTCGATGTAGAGGATGCAGGTGCCGTCGGGCTGCCGCGCGACCACGTGGTCGTCGAAGATCTTGTCGTAGAGTGCCTCGGGGTGCCCCTGGGGCGCGGTGCTGGCCATGCGCGCGATCCTTTCAAGCCTGACGCGCCCCTCTTAATGCGCCGGGCGACCGCCGTCTACGACGGCCGCCGCGGCTAGGAGGGCAGCTGCGCGCTGCGCACCGGGTGGCGCCGCATCAGGTCGTCGATGCGGGCGCGCTCCCGCTTGAAGTCGGCCAGGTCCTTGCCCTTCAGCTGACGCTCGTTCGGGATCGGGATGGTCCTGGGGTTGACGTGGCTGTAGGTGCCGTCGAACCGGTTCTTGACCAGCACCTCGAAGTGCACGTGCGGGCCCGAGGCCATGCCGGTCTGGCCCACGTAGCCGATGATCTGGCCCTGCCGCACCCTGACGCCTTCGCTGATGCCGGGCGCGATGCGCAGCATGTGCCCGTAGGCCGTCTTGTAGCCGTTGGCGTGGCGGATGCGGACGTAGTTGCCGTATTCGCCCTTGCGCCCGGCCTCCTCGATGACGCCGCCGCCCGCCGCCATGATCTGGGTGCCCTGGGCGCACGCCCAGTCCTCGCCGTAGTGCATCCTCTGGGTGTGGAGCAGCGGGTGCACGCGCGGGCCAAAGCCGGAGGTCAGGCGCACATCCTCGCCGCGCACCGGCCGGCGCATCAGGAATTTGCGCGCCGTGTTGCCGTCGGCGTCAAAGAAATCGTCAGCGCCGTCCGAGGTGCGGAATCGGTAGAACTTATGGGTCTCGCCGCCAGCGGTGACGAACGTCGCCAGCAGATCGCCTATTTCGCCATCCGTGCTGAGATCCTCGCCCTTCATATCGAAGAACAGCTCGACGCCGTCGCCGACCCGCACGCGCTGGAAGAAGTTCGTCCCGGTCGCGTGGATGCGCAGGATTTGCATGATCAGGTCAGGAGGCACGCCCTGCTTGGCCGCCATGGAGTAGAAGCTGGCGTAGAGATTGCTGTCCTGGGGGCGGTCGCTGTCGACCGACGCCACCCGCCGCAACGGCTCCTCTACCGGGGTCGCGCTCGGCACGTACTCGCCGGTGCCGTTGCGCGTGACGGTCACCTTGTGGGCGCCCGCTTCGTCGAAGATGCTGAAGCGCACCAGTTCGCCGTTGGCCTTCGCCGGCGCGGGCAGCACCACCGGCCGCACCTCGAAACCCGCTTGCAGCTCGCTGTCGGCGAAGAACGAGCGGGTGGCATCCAGCATCGCCCGCACCTGCCAGGGCTGGGCGCCAAAGCGCCCGAGGATGCGGCCGAGCGTGTCGCCGCGCTGCACCTTGACGGGCGGCATCTCGCGTACGTCGGACTCGTCGGCATCGCCCGCTTCGGTATCGAATACGGTTTTCGGCAGCACCGTTGTCTGAGGCGGCAGGGTCTCGGCGAAGCGCTGGGTGCGCCCTGCGAGCAGCTCCGCGCCGGAGGCGCCCGCATCCTCCTCGGCCGCCTGGGCGCGGGCGATCAGCTGGGCTACTTCCTGGGCGTCCAGCTCCTGGCCATCCTCGTTGGGCAGGACGCCGTTGAGCTCGATCAGCTTGGTGGGCGCGCCCTGCCCCGCCTCTCCGCGCTCTGAGCCTTCGAGCGGGGCCGTATCGGCGTAGAGCTTGACCGGGTCCAGCGGTGGCACCGCCAGCGCCTGCTTCTTCGACACCGGGCCCAGACGGGCGGCGAGCCGCACGTAGTACTTGTTGAGCGTGTATTCGCGCGTGCCGCGGCGCTGCTTGACGGGCTCGGGAATAAAGCTCTTCAGCGCGATCGCGCCGGTGGGGATCAGCAACTTGTCGGTTTTGGGCAAGGCCCAGCGCAGCCCATCCGCATTGGCGGGCGCCAGCCGCAGGGCAAGCGAGGCCTGGTGCAGACGCTGATCGAGGCTCGCCACGTCGTCGTCCAGAGAGTCCATGGAGCCCGCCACCGCCACCAGGATGGCCAGCACGCCCACGGCAGCGGCAAGACAGGTGCTCAGCAGCCAGCGGAAGCGGCCCCCCCGCCGGCTTTCGGCGTGGTCGCTGGCATACATCTCAGGGAGAAGCGCGCCAGCCCGGCCGGCGTACGCGTGCGGGCGGCTGCGCAAGGATGTTGATGCAAAGCGGGGCCGTACCCGGCCCAGCGGAGCGTGACGCCTGAGATCCATTTCCCCCGAATGTCCCCCGGATTGCCCTGATCCGAGCCGCACCACGCCATATCGCTGCATCGGCAACCCAGTCCAAGCCTGAGCTCGAGTATTGCCGGCGCCCCGCCAACCTCTATCTGTGGCGGGCAAAGCCGGCCGATTTGCGGCATTTCCGTCACGCCTCAGCCAACGAGAGCTAAAGCACGGAAATATTTACATAGAGGGGTTGACAGTCGGCCCATGTCGAGACTATCTACCGTCACTCGCGCGGCACGTACTGCTGTGCGGACAGCGGGCAGCAATCTCCTGTTTGACACGAGACCGTGTCTGGTAGATCCAGGCACAACGTCTCGTCTTCTTCGCGACGGGGGCGGCGAAGGCCGAACCGTCGTGCGGGGGTCGCTGACTGCGAGCCTTGCTCTTTGACAAGTGGATAGAAGAAAGGGAAACGCAGGCGGCGGAGTCCTGGCGGACTTGGCGGGTGCGCAAGCGCTCGACAGGTCGAAGCAAGAACTCTGGCGATCTCTGCGTTTCAAGCCATCACCATAGGCGCCGAGCCCAGGGAACCCTTGGGGCAACCTGGACCGAGGCGCTTTGTGTGAAGGTGCCCGTTACGCAGAGATTCCTTGGAGTAACCTCCAAGCCAAACCAGAATCGAGCTTTCAACTTGAGAGTTTGATCCTGGCTCAGAACGAACGCTGGCGGCAGGCCTAACACATGCAAGTCGAACGCTCCAGCAATGGAGAGTGGCAGACGGGTGAGTAACGCGTGGGAACCTACCCTTTGGTTCGGAATAGCCCAGGGAAACTTGGGGTAATACCGGATAAGCCCTTCGGGGGAAAGATTTATCGCCAATGGATGGGCCCGCGTCGGATTAGCTAGTTGGTGGGGTAACGGCCTACCAAGGCGACGATCCGTAGCTGGTCTGAGAGGATGATCAGCCACACTGGGACTGAGACACGGCCCAGACTCCTACGGGAGGCAGCAGTGGGGAATATTGGACAATGGGCGCAAGCCTGATCCAGCCATGCCGCGTGAGTGACGAAGGCC
>DATBKR010000086.1:0-7011 GCA_036555805.1 Hyphomicrobiaceae bacterium
GAGCGATGCGAGCCGCAGGCGAGCCGCGCTCCGATCCGGGACCTCGCGAAGCGAACTGCGACTCGCTCGACGAGGTCCCGGATAGCCTCGGCGCAAGCGCCTCGGCTTCCGGGATGACGGATGCCGCCTCCCGCATCGAGCCGCCGCAGCCGCCGCCCATCGACCGGCGCGGCGGCAGCGCGCTGGCGTTCGGCGTGCTGCGCGCCGATGAGGTGGAGGCCGCCGCCACGGGCCGGCCGCCGGGCCTGGGCGAGACGGAGCAGGAGACGCTGGAGGGCAACGCCCAGGAGACGAGCCCTCAGGAGACGGACGAGTCGGGCGACGAGTTTCCCGCAAAGCCGGATCTGCTGCTGGTCGACGGCGGCCTCGGCCAGCTCGGCGTGGCGCAGGAGGTGATCGGGACGTTCGGCATCGAGGGCGTGGCCCTGATCGGCGTCGCCAAGGGGCCGGACCGCGACGCCGGGCGCGAGCATTTCCACATTCCCGGCCGCGCTGCGCCGATGATGCTGGAGCCGCGCGACCCGGTGCTCTATTTCGTGCAGCGGTTGCGCGACGAAGCGCACCGCTTCGCCATCGGCACCCACCGCGCCAAGCGGGCCAAGGCGCTCGGCGCCAACCCGCTCGACGAGATCCCCGGCATCGGCCCCGGCCGCAAGCGCGCGCTGCTCACGCATTTCGGCTCCGCCAAGGCGGTCTCGCGCGCCGGCAAGGAGGATCTGCAAGCCGTGCAGGGCATCAGCGCCAACATGGCCCAGACCATCTACGACTTCTTCCACGAGCGGCACGAGTAGGTGCCAGCAGTGAGATGCTGAGTTTCATGGCAGATGTGCGCAGTGCGTGGGCATCTGCGCTTGACCGGCCGCGGCCGGGCGCGGATTGTCGCCGCCCATGGACGGATCGGCACACGACATCGGCGGGGCGGCAGCGGCAACGGGGGAAGCGGAATCCGGTTACGCCTGGGTGCGGCTCCTCACGTCGCTCGCCATCGGCACCATCGCCAGCGTCGGCATGTGGGCGGTGGTGGTGACGCTGCCGGCGGTGCAGGCCGAGTTCGGGGTGGCGCGCGCGGATGCGTCGCTGCCCTACACGCTCACCATGATCGGCTTCGGCCTGGGCACCGTCGGGCTCGGACGGCTGGTCGACCGCCTGGGCATCGCGCTCCCGGTCGTCGGCGCCGCGCTGACGCTGGGCCTTGCCTTCATGGTGTCGGCGTGGGCGCCGAGCCTGAAGACGTTCGCGCTCGCCAACCTCCTGATCGGCGCCGGCAGCGCGGCCGGCTTCGCGCCGCTGATCGCTGACATCTCGCACTGGTTCACGCGCCGGCGCGGCATCGCGGTGGCGATCTGCGCATCGGGCAACTACCTCGGCGGCGCGGCCTGGCCGCCCATCGTGCAGCGCCTCACCGAGGCCGGCGGCTGGCGCCAGACGCAGGTGATCGTCGGCGCGGCGTGCCTCGCCACCATGCTGCCGCTGGCGGCGCTGCTGCGGCGCCGGCTGGCGGCGCATCAGGGGCTGACGCAGGCTGCGGCCGCCGGCGACGCGGGGGCCGCACTCGGCTTGTCTCCCGCGGCGCTGTTCGCGCTCCTGTGCCTCGCCGGGGTCGCGTGCTGTGTCGCCATGTCCATGCCGCAGGTGCACATCGTTGCCTACTGCGGCGACCTCGGCTACGGCGTGGCGCGCGGGGCGGAGATGCTGTCGCTGATGCTGGGCTTCGGCATCGTCAGCCGCATCGCCTCGGGCTTCGTCGCCGACCGCATCGGCGGCGTCGCCACGCTGCTGATCGGCTCGCTCCTGCAGGGCTCGGCGCTGTTGCTCTACCTGTTCTTCAACGGCCTCGCCTCGCTCTACGTGATCTCTGCGCTGTTCGGCCTGTTCCAGGGCGGCATCGTGCCGATGTACGCGGTGATCGTGCGCGAGTACTTCCCGCCGCGGCTGGCCGGCACCCTCGTGGGCCTCGTGATCATGTCCACCATCGTCGGCATGGCGCTGGGAGGATGGCTGTCCGGCGCCATCTTCGATCTCACGGGCAGCTACTGGCAGGCGTTCCTGCACGGGCTGGCATGGAACGTCCTCAACGGGACGATCGCGGCGTTCCTCCTGCTGCGGGCGCGTCGGCTGCGCGCCGCTCCGGCATGAGGCAGGGCGGGCGCAGCGCGAGCCCATGCGGACCGCAGGCGGCGAGGATCGCGAACCCCACGAGCGACGCCAGCGCGATGGCAGCAAACGGCACGGTATAACCGCCGCTCGCCTCGTAGATGACCCCCACCAGCGCGGCGCCGCCGGCGAGGCCGGCGACCGACATCAGCTGGCTCGTCGAGTAGATGCGGCCGTAGTGGCGCGTGCCGAAGCGCTCGACCAGGAGCAGCGGGTGCATCATGAGCGAGTTGCCCATGGTGAGCCCGAACAGGGTGACGCCGGCGATGATGGCGGCGCGGTCGTGGGCCCAGGCCAGGCCCGCGAGGGCCACTGCCTGCATCGCCATCATGGCAAGCGCGAATGCGCGGGACGGCACCTTGAGCAGCAGCGCGCCGCCGAGCAGCCGGCCGATGGTGCTGGCGGCCGCCGTCAACGCCAGCGCCAGGGCCGCCGTCTCGGTGCTGTCGCGCGTGCTGGCCAGGCGGAAGAGGTGGGCGATGCCCGCCACCTGCGCGCCCAGCACGAACAGAAAGGCGATGGACACGGCATAGAAATAGCCGCTGCGCAGCGCGTCGCGGAACGAGGTGGAAGGCGGGGCCGGAGCGGCTGCTGCCTCCGCCCGCGGGACCCCATCGGGGGCGAGCCCCATCGCCTGCGGGCTCGGGCGCACCACCAGCAGCGTGACCGGGACGATGCCAAGGAACAGGAACAGCGCCATCCAGGGCGCGGTGGCATCGAGACCGTAGCGCTCCACGGCCAGCCCCAGGAACGGCGCCACCACGATGCCACCGAGCGACAGGCCCGTGGAACCGATGGAGAAGGCGAGCGAGCGGTGCACGTTGAACCAGCGTGCGATCACGGTCGTCACCGGCACCAGGCCGCAGGTGCCGTGCGCGATGCCCAGCACCACGTAGAAGGCGAAGAGCTGCCAGGGGGCGTGCAGGGCCCCGACCGCGGAGAGCGCCAGCGACCCGAGGGTGGCGCCGGCGCTGATCACCAGGCGCGCGTCGAAACGGTCCACCAGGCGTCCCGCCGCCACACCGCCGATACCCGCGGCGAGGAAAAAGCTGGCGGTCGCGCTGCTCGCCAGCGCCACCGGGAACCCGCGCTCGGCCACGAACGCGGCGAGCAGGATGGAGAGGTTGTAGAAGATGAACCCCGAGAAGGCCGTGGTGGTGACGAGCACGGCGGCGACGACATACCAGCCGTAGAACACGGGGCGCGGCAGGGACATGGGCAGGCTCCGGGGATCTACGGGAACGGAGGCGGAAAGGTCCGCGGACCGTAGTTGCATCGGCGCTCGAGGACAAACCCGCCTGACGCAGGGCCGCACTGCCGCGAGCGCCGGGCAGGGGCAGGAACGTGCCAGGGCGGCGGATCGGCGGCGTATCCACCCCCATCCCCGCCGCTGCTATCCTCGCGGGCGTCGGGGGGCGGGCGTCGGCTCGGCAGCGATGGCACGCGCCCGGCGATCTACGGCATCGGGGAGCGCGTAGCCTCCGACTTCCCGACTGCCGACGCCCGACCCTCGACACCCGACTGCTGCATCTCTTCTCCGGTGTGGTAAGCAGGACAGCCGCAGACCCGAAGGTCGCAGCGAGGAGCAGCGCAGGAGAGGCACGAGAGCCATGGGCGCCGCCGACACCGTTGCGCTCATCGAGCGCTACTATCGCGCCTTCAACGCGGGCGACAGCGAGGTCATGCTGGCCTGCATCGCCGAGAACGTCGTCCATGACGTGAACCAGGGCGCGCGGCGCACCGGCAGGGCGGCGTTCCGCGCGTTCGCGGCGCACATGGAGCGCTGCTACGCCGAGCGGGTGGAGAACATCGCCGTGATGGTGGCCGCGGACGGCGCCCGGGCGGCGGCCGAGTTCGATGTACTCGGCACCTACATCGAGACCGACGAGGGCCTGCCGCCGGCCTGCGGGCAGACCTACCGCGTGGCGGCCGGCGCCTTCTTCGAGGTCGAGGGCGGCCTGATCGTCCGCATAACGGCCTACTACAATCTGGCCGACTGGCTGAAGCAGATCACGGCCGACGAGGGGGGCAAGGAGCCGCAGGCGTGAGGCAGGCGCGCGCGGCGCGCTCTGCGCTGAGGCCGGGACCGGCCAGTCCCGGCTCAGTAGGGAGGCGCCCTGCGGGCCCGCTGCATCCTGGCAGCCTCGGTCCACCAGGCGAGGTCGTCGGCGAAGCGCCCGAACGCGCGGCCGAGCGCCTGGCCCGCCTGCCCCAGCGGCTGGCCGTCGGCGGTGAGCGCTTCGGCGATCGGGCCAACGGCGAGCGCGCTGGAGATCACGACCATGCCCATCTCCGACAACGTCCCGTGCCACACAAAGCCGGACCGCGCCCCGGCGATGCGGCCCGCCGAGTAGCTGGCGACGGCCGCGGGCCGCCAGAACCACTCCTCGAGGAAGTGGTCGGTGAGGTTCTTCAGGCCTGGCTGCATGCCCCAGTTGTACTCGCCCGTCACGAACACGAAGGCGTCGGCGGCGCGGATCTTGTCGGCCAGCGTCTTCAGCGCCGGCGGCGCGGACCCCTTCGGGTATTCCTTGTACATGCGGTCGAGCATCGGCAGCCCGACCGCCTTGGCGTCGATCAGCTCGACGTCCGCGCCGCGGCCTCTGAGGCTCGCCACGATGTACTCCGCGAGGCGGATGCCCATGCGGTCGGAGCGGTAGGATCCGTAGAAGACGAGGATGCGGTCAGCCATCTGCATGCTCCACGCTCTGCAGGCCCGTCGGGCCATTTCCGGAGGCCCACGTCGTCCGCCGCTGTCCGCGCCACCGCGCCCGCACTAGCTAGCTGGGATCGCCCTCGCGGGGCCGCAACGACACGGTCTCCCAGGCAGCGACGAGAACGAGGACGGCCGTCGTGGCGAGGCTGAGCGCAAGCGGCCCGAGTACGGTCGACGCGGGCACCAGCGCCGCGAGCAGGCCAAGCCCGATCATGTGCGAGAAGGCCGGGCTGGCGCCGGTCGCGCGCTTGAACAGCAGGTTGCCGCCAAGGTAGAGCGCGGGCGCGCCGATCAGAACCGCCGCCGTCCTTGCATCGGTAGATGCGGCCGGATGCGCAAGTACCAGATCGTCGCCGACGGCGGCGGCGATGATGCCGGCCACCAGGGGCAGGTGCAGATAGGTGTAGGCGTGGCGAGCGACGCGGCCGGGATCGGTGGAGCCGGCGATGTGCCGGCTCGCCCGCTCGGCGCCGACGTTGAAGTAGATCCACCACATCGCCACGCTGCCGATGAAGGCGGCGAGGAAGGCCGCGACGGTCGCGGGCGTCCAGGGCAAACGGCCGAAGGTCGTGCCCGTGACCAGGATCGACTCGCCCAGCGCGATGATGATGAACAGCGCGCAGCGCTCCGCCATATGGCCCCCCTCCACGTCCCAGTCGCCAGTGGCGGAACGGCCGAGGGCCGGCGTCCAGAAATAGACCCAGGGCGCGACGCATTCGATCGCGAGCGCGGCGATCCAGGAGGTGAGCCGCCACTCGCCGGGCAGCAGCGCGCCGGCAATCCAGAACACGGCGGAAAGGACGAACCAGAAGGCGATGCGCTGGAAGTTGCGGTAGTTGGCCGGGCTGTGCCCCTTCAGCACCCGAAGCGTGAAGACGGTGCGCCCCAGCTGCATCGCCACATAGGCGGCGGCGAACGCCGGCGCACCCGCTTCGAACGCCGTGGGGATCGAGGTCGAGAGCACCAGGCCCAGCAGCATCAGCGCAAACAGCATGAGCCGGACCGGCGCGCGCTCCGGATCGAGCCAGTTGGTGCACCACGCCGTATAGATCCACGCCCACCAGACCGCCACGAAGAGCACGATCGTCTGCACCAGGCCCAGGGCGGTGAAGTGCTCGATCAGGTTGTGGGAAAGCTGGGTGACGGCAAAGACGAACACGAGGTCGAAGAACAGCTCGACGTTGGTGACGCGGGCGTGCTCCGTCCTGGCGCGCAGCAGGCTCGACCCTGACAGCGTCATCTCGCGCTCCCTGCCATGCCCACGGCGGCCGCCCGCGTTGTCCCGCCGTCGGGCCGGGCCGCAGATCGCGAACGAAACCGGAATCCGTCCGGCGGCCGATGCGGCAGGTCACGGAAAGTTCATCGGCGCCCGGTCTTCCCGAAACGATCCGGCCGGCGGCGGCGTCCGTAGAGGGGCAGCCAGGATTGTGCATCCACGAGAGAGGTCCCTATGAGAAAGAGAACGCTCGCCCTTTTCTGCGCAACGCTGTCTGCCGGTGTCGTCGGCGCCGTCGCCGTGCGGGCCGGCGCCGACAACGTCAAGTTCCCCGCCAACTACGCCAAGGGCGTGCTTTACACCACGGTCGACCGCCCCGACAACAAGCAGTACCGCGAGCTGTACATCACCCGCTATGCCCTCGACGAGGTAAAGGCCGGCCGGCCGCTGCCGAGCGGCACCGTCATCACCATGGTCAACTACAAGGCCAAGCTCAACGCGGCGGGCGAACCCGAGAAGGACGCCAACGGGCGCTTCATCAAGACCGACCAGATCGCCGGCATCGCCGTCATGGAAAAGCGCGCTGGCTGGGGTGCGGAATACCCGCCCGAGATGCGCAACGGCGAGTGGGAGTACCAGGCCTTCAGGGCCGACGGCACCGTCAACGACAAGGCCGACCTCAAGCCGTGCTTCACCTGCCACCTGCAGAAGGTCGGGGCGAAGCAGGACTTCGTGTTCTCGTTCGACAAGCTGAAGGCGGCGAAATAGGGCGGGCCGGTGTCAGACCCTCCGGGTCTGACACCATGGCTCCAACGCCGGTCGGTGCAACGGTGTCAGACCCGGAGGGTCTGACCCCTACACCTCCTCGGCGGCGCCGTTGCCCGCCTCGGGGCTGCGCGCTACGGACACGACCTTCTCGTCGTCC
>DATBKR010000087.1:0-10719 GCA_036555805.1 Hyphomicrobiaceae bacterium
CTGCGCGGCGACGGCAGCCTCGGCGGCTACCACTGGGGCCTCACCCGCAAGCGCGCGCTGATCGGCTGGGAGACGGGTCGCCTGGCGGAAGACCGGTAGCGCTGGTGGTTCCAGCTCGCCGACCGCAATCGGCGAGCGCACGCCCAAAAAAAGAGCCGCAGCATGAGGGGGCGCCCCGTGCTGCGGTCAACGGCTCCCCCCCGAGTTCTCAGTGATAGGTCTCCGCGATCAGCCGGCGCTGCTCCTTGAGATGATGCAGCGCCTCAGACATCAGGCCGAGCTGGCTCTCGATCTCGGCCGTCGCGTATCCCTGGGCGTTCAGCCACGGCAGGAGGGACTCGACCTGCCTGATATTGCGTTCAGCCTCGTCGATGCGGCTGTCGGCTTGGGCAAGCTTGAGATTGTGCTCAAGGGTCATACAGGGATGCTCCAGGGTGCCAGAAACGTGTGCCTTTAGCGTTGCTACGCTCTTGCGTGTGGCAAATACGCCATAGAAGTTGGCGTGAGCGAGGCAGAGGCTTCACGTTTCGTGGCGAAATGTTGCAATCGCGTAGGTTGGGTCGAGCGCAGCGAGACCCAACACACGTAGTGCCCTCTGAGCAAGGGCGTTGGGTCTCCCCCGGCTTTCGCCTGGTTTTCGCCGGGGTTCGACCCAACCTACCGGGCGGGGCCCTACAGAAACCGCGACGGCCACATGATGGTGCGCCACATGTGCGCCGACGGACTGTTGTCCCAGCCCAGGCCCTCCTCGGGCTGCTTGAAGTTGCGGCCGATGATGTCGACGAAGTCGTCGAGGCTGACCTTGGCGCTGGGGTCGAACGAGTAGACGTCGTTGAGGGTGATGAGGCGCGAGGTCATGTACCACTTGTGGTTCCGGGCGCGCTCGTACTCGGCCACGATGTAGGGCTCGGGCTTGTAGCCAGGCCCGAACAGCTTCACGTACATCTCAGGGTACGTATAGCCCACCGACTCGTCGGGGAAGAAGCGCAGCGCCTGGTGCATCTTTACCGCCCACGCCACCTCCTCGTCCACGTACGGCTCGATCATCTGCGCGCCCCAGTAGCCATGGTCGCAGCGGATGAAGCTGACGACGCCGATGTCGTGCAGCAGACAGGCCAGGACCACCTTCTCGGAATGGCCGGCCTTCAGTGCGTGCGTGGCGCTCTGCAGCAGGTGCGAGGTGGAGGCGAACCGGCAGCGGAAGTAGTCCACCAGCGTCGGCTTCTCGGGCATCTGCGGCAGGCGCGGGTCGGCGCCCATCAGCATGTATTTGCCGGGGTTCCTGGCCAGAAGCTCCATGCCGCCTTCCATCCCGACCTTGCCGTCGGCCAGATTGCAGAGCGCGGACTTGGTCACGATATGCTCCAGCTCGTGCATCATCCGCTCTTCGAGCGCGTCCGCTCGCTCGGACATGGTCATGGCGGCGGTGCCAGTGGGGGCGTGGGCGTGAGTGTGGGCGGAGGCATCCTGTGGCATGCCGGTCTCCAATTCTCTGGGCCGCGTTTTCAGAAAAGATGCGCGCTTTGGCCGCGGGCGGCAAGAGTCAACGGTACCGCGCCGGGCCCGGTCGCGGAGGCGCTGCTATGCAATCTGGCCGAACATCTCGGCGATGTCGGACACCTTGCTGCGCGCCTTGAGGCCCGACGGCTCGGCAATCCGGCGCGCGAAGGCGGCCGTGCGCTCCACCACCAGGTCGCGCTGCCGGTCCACCGTGACGATGTGGTAGCTGTCGTCGAGCACGCACGTCTCAACCATGCCACCCAGCGCGCCCTGCAGATAGGCGGCGTTGCGCAGGCTCGCGCGATCGTCCTCGCGCGGGTGCACGATCAGTGTGGGCTGACGAACGCCGGAGAGTTCGCGCTTCACAGTGTCGACGAGCCAGCGCAACTCCAGCATGACGCGCCCCGGGTTGGAGAACTGTCCGGCCTTGGAGCTGTCGCCGCTGTTGATGGCGGCCATCACGAGCGCGCGCACCCGCGGATCCTTGATGCCGTAGGGCTGGCGCTCGGAGAAGGTGATGAAATCCGCGATCCTGCGATCGCGCACCAGGTTGAACAGCACGCTGTACCAGGGCACGCCCCAGCCATCGAGCTTCAGGGTGGGCGCGAACAGTGCCGCTCCGTGTACCTCGTCGGGCCGCTGGGCGGCGAGATGCAGCGCCAGGATGGCGCCCATGGACAGGCCGCCGACGATCACCCGCTTGCACTTTCGGCGCAGCTCGGCGTGCGCGTCCTCCACCGACGCGTACCAGTCGCGCCAGCCGGTCGCGCGCAGGTCCTCGAAGCTGCCGCAATGCCCGGTGAGCTGCGGGCAGCTCACGGTGAAGCCGGCGCGAGCCAGGCCGATGCCCACGAAGCGCATCTCGACCGGCGTGCCGCCGAGTCCGTGGATCAGCAGGAAGCCCACAGGCCCGCCACCGAATATCTCGCTGTGATCTGCGATTGCCATTTTGGTTCTTGGCCGTTGCTTATTGCTTGCTGCCTGTTTTTCGAGGTGCCGGTGCTCAGGCGGACTTGCGCGCGTGCCTGGTGAGCCAATCGTTGAGTACTCCTACAGCTTCGGAAAAGTCGGCAATGGGCCAGTGCGGAATGTTCTCCGCCAGGCACTGCGCGGCGAGCTGCCCCTTGGCCAGTACCAGCTGCGATCTGCGGGCGAGACAGAAATCCGATCGGCCGTCGCCCACCGCGATCCCGATCGACCCGCGTCCCACCTGCTGCCGATGGCCGCACTTGCAGTTGCCGAGTTCCCCCGCGCAGTCGCCGCGCGCATGCGGGAAGACGAGCTTCCAGCGGTCGCCGCCCAGCCACTGCAGCCGGTTGGCGAAGAACGGCAGGTCGAGGCCCGCCGCGCGCAGCACGTGCCGCACGACGCGGTCCATGCCGTCGGACACCACCACAACCTCCAGGCGCCAGCGCCGGCACAGACCTACGAAGCGGGGAAAATGGGCGTCGATGGCGAAGGTGCTCAGCAGTCCGTCGAGCGCCTCCGGCGTGGCCCTCAGCAGGTCCACCTGGCGCGCCATGCAGTCCCGCGCCGTGCGCAAGCCCTGCTGCCATTCGCGCTCGATGTCGCGCCAGGACCGGTCGCAGAAGCGGTCGAAGACGGTATCGGTCGGGTCGGTCGGCGCAATCGTCCCGTCGAAGTCCACATATACGGTTCCCAGCATGCTCGCCTTTCCGACGCCAACAACAAAGCGGCGCCCGAGGGGGGCGCCATCGCAGGGCATATGGCCAGTCGCGACGGTTTCGGCAACGCGTCAGATCGCAACAGGGTTTATGACGCGGAGTTGAAAACGCGTGTGAAGGGCGCGCCACGCTGCCGCCAACATTGTGTGTCCGGCACCCGACGCCGACGGGGGCATCACGCCCGACGATCCTCAGCGGACGCCGTGGTATCGGGCGCCTTCCTCCGAAAAGAGCAATCGCAGAGAAAAAAGGGCAACTGCAGAGGGTGTTGGCGGGTCAGACCCTGCGGGCCTGGCCCCGCTTCCCGCGCTCTCCAGCTCACCGCGGCGCCAGCACCATCACCATCTGGCGGCCTTCCATGCGCGGCTCGGCCTCGACCTTGGCCACGGGCTCGGTGTCGGACTTCACGCGCTGCAGCACTTGCCAGCCCAGCTCCTGGTGCGACAGCTCGCGACCACGGAAGCGAAGCGTCACCTTCACCTTGTCGCCTTCATCGAAGAAGCGCTTCATGGAGCGCATTTTCACGTCGTAATCGTGATCGTCGATGCTCGGACGCATCTTGATCTCTTTGATCTCGACGACCTTCTGGCGCTTGCGCGCCTCGGCGGCCTTCTTCTGCTCTTGGTACTTGAACTTGCCGTAGTCGAGAATCTTCGCTACCGGCGGATTGGAGTCCGGCGCAATCTCGACCAAGTCGAGCCCCGCTTCGGCTGCGCGGGCAATCGCCGCCGCGGTGTCGACGACGCCGACATTCTGGCCAGTCTGATCAATCAAACGAACTTCGGGCACGCGGATGTCTTCGTTCATCCGCGGACCGGCTGGCGCGCGCTCGGGCGCGGCCCTCATTGGACGGCGTATGTTACAGTCTCCTTCAGTTGTTGACCCAACGCCGCACCCCGCCACCCCCGAAGGCGATGGCTGGCGACGTTCCCACTTGTGGAACGCCAAAAATCGGGGGGATGCCGCCGCGAGTCAAGATCGTAGCCAGCATCTGCACACAGCGGCGGTCAGGTTTCAGGACTATCCCTGAATTCTGCGCCCCTGGAACCTGGCACCCGGCCCCCCGAGCCTGCCAGCACCTGCTCGTAGACCTCCAGTGTGGCACGGCGCATCCGATCGAGCGCGAATCGTTCCCGCACGTGGGCCGCGCCGCGCGCCCCCATGGCTTTGCGCTTCTCTGCGGACCAGGACAGCAGCGCGCCCAGCGCCTCCGCCAGCGCCTCGGGCTGTCCGAACGGCGCGCGCAGGCCTGTGGCGGCCTCCGGCGGCACGTCGGGCTCGGTGAGGGCCGCCTCGCGCCCCGGCCCGGTGTCGGAGACGATCACCGGCACGCCCATCGCCTGCGATTCCAGCGCCACCCTGGGCAGACCCTCGGCCTCGGAGATGTTGAGCGACGCTTCCGCCAGAAGATAGGCGGCCGGCATGTCGGCGAGGTTGCCGGGGAAGCGCACGCGCGCGCCGAGGCCCAGCGCCCGCACCCGCGCCTCGATTTCGGCCATGTAGTCGCGCTTCTCGATCTCGCCGGCAAAGACGCAGGTGAAGCCCTCGACACCCCGCCGCTCGAGCAGCCCCGCTGCTTCCACCAGGTGCGCCTGCGCCTTCCGCCGCGTGATGCGCCCCGCCAGCAGTACGACCGCCTGGCCGCTCTCGAGGCCGAGCCGCTGCCGCATCCGGGCAACGCGCTCCGGCGTGACCGTCGCCGGATCGAAGCGACCGAGATCGACGGCGCGGTGGATGACGGCGATGCGGCCGGGGTCGGTGCCATAGCGCGCCGCGATCAGGCCCGCCATGTGGTCGGAGACCGCGATCACCTTCTCGCCCCTCACCATCACGCTGTTGTAGAGCCGCTTGATCCGCCCCCGCTCGGAGTACTCGGAGTGATAGGTGGTCACCAGCGGCACGCCGGTGGACCGCGCGGCCCCCAGCGCGCTCCATGCCGGCGCCCGGCTGCGCGCGTGCAGGATATCGACACGCTCGCGCCGGACGATTCCCGCCAGCGCCTGCGCGTTGCGCCAAAGCCGCAGCGGGTTCTTGCTGGCGAGCGGCAGCGCGACGTGGCGCGCGCCCGCGTCCTCCAGCGCCGGCACCATGCGCCCGCCCTCGGAGGCCACCAGCGCGCGGTGCCCGGCCCTGACCAGCGCCTCGGCGATCTGCAGGCAGCCCAGTTCGGCGCCGCCGGCCTGCATGCGCGGGATGACCTGGAGGACTGTGAAGGACTTCGGCACAGGCTGCCCCAGACGCCCCGTTTTTGTGCGCGCCGGCCCGGTTGGACGCGGCGCCGTCGCGCCTCTATAGAGGCAGACACCACACGGGCCAAGGACGCCGGGCCGCAGCCTTCGCCCCAACCGGGACCGGGCGCGCCGTGACGGACCCCAAACTGCAGCACCTGAGCGTCGACGCCGACGGGCGGCGCATTGCCTGCCTGCAGGAACCGGCCGCGTGCGCCGGCGATCCGGGTCTCGTGTGGCTGTGCGGCCTCAAGTCGGAGATGACCTCGACCAAGGCGACCGCGGTTGCCGATTGGGCCCGGTCGCGCGGCCTCGCCTGCCTGCGCTTCGACTACTCGGGGCACGGCCAATCCGAGGGCCGCTTCGAGGACGGCACCGTCAGCCGCTGGCTGGAGGAGGCCGAGGCGGCCTTCCGCCGGCTGACGCAGGGCCCGCAGGTCCTGGTCGGGTCCAGCATGGGCGGGTACATCGCGCTTTTGCTGCTGCGCAAACTGATTGCCGGGACAGAGGCGGACCGCATCGACGCCCTGGTGCTGATCGCCCCTGCCTGGGACATGACCGAGTTGATGTGGCAGCGCCTGCCGGCGAGCGCCCGCAGGGAGATCGAGAACACGGGCGTTTTCCTGCGCCCCTCGCGCTACGGCGACGGCCCCTATCCCATCACCCGCGCGCTGATCGAGGACGGCCGGCGCCACCTGATCGGCAGCGCCGCCTTCGATCCGGGCCGTCCCGTGCACATCATTCACGGCCTGCAGGACCCGGACGTGCCCTGGGAGCACACCCTCGATCTCGTTGCCCACCTGTCGGGCGACTGGACCCGCGTCGAGGCCGTGCCGGACGGCGAGCACCGCCTGTCGCGCCCGCAGGACATCGCACTGCTGCTTGACACGATCGCGCGACTGGTGGACGGACAGACGGCCTAGGAGCACGAGCCCGAGCATGGGGCGCCGCGGGACACCCACGCGCGTGCGCCACGCGGGGGTGCGCTTGACGGGGGATTCCCGCTCACGTAAACGAGCGTCCGTGACGGTGCGCGGGCGCGTCCCGCGCGCCCTGGAATTGCGGGCGTAGCTCAGTTGGTTAGAGCGCCGGCCTGTCACGCCGGAGGCCGCGGGTTCAAGTCCCGTCGCTCGCGCCATCTCCCCACCTTCGCCGTCGACCCGTTGTGGTGGGCTGCCGCGGGGGCCCGTAGCTCAGTGGTAGAGCATCTGACTTTTAATCAGGTGGTCGTTGGTTCGATCCCAACCGGGCTCACCAAATAGAATCAATAACTTACTGGCACTTCTGCGAAGCGGATAAAGTTGGTGCATGGTCCAAATATGGTCCACGGGGCAACGCTTAGCAACCAGCACTATCCCGCCTCTTGGGACGGGGCGCGCCCCAAGATTTGGTTCGAGCTGCGGGCCTAAGAGGCGCCCGGTCACGCAACGCGCTCTGGATCGGCCACAGGTCGAAGTCCAAGCTGGGGCCCGCCGGGGTCGGACGGGCGCTTGGCCGACTCATGTGCTTCTCTGCCAAAGGGTCGAGGATGCCGGGGAGAGTGGCCTCCCGAAGCCACCGACACGTCAGGTAGTTGGGGTACATGGGCGGTGATTGCCGGGTCGACTGGCGAATACGGCACGTCCCTTGATGTCTTCGCTACCGCAGTCGATTCCGTCAGGTTGCTGGGGGACTTCCACCGCGCCGGCTCAACCGTCGGCATGCGTGCTCGTGACCCGAACCGGCCCTCGGAAACCAGGCAAGTGTAGGCGAGCAGCGTCGTCTGCACCCTATACCAACGCGGCTGTTCTTCGCGGTTGGCCTAAATTGAGCGTACGCAAAGTGGTCCACCCGACACCGGCCAATGTCTTTCAGGTCGTGCCGGACCGGAAGGTCGCGTTGACGCGTTTGAACAGCTTTTCGAAATTGGCGAACGTCGCTTCGGAGAAGCTCGCAAGAAGCGTCGGCTTGTCACGAAGCAGAACGTCAGCCGGCTTGCCGTGATCGTACCGGTCAACGCCAGCGTGCCGTGCGAGCCGCCGCACTATGGGGTCGCTGCCCTTGAGGTCTGCGAGCTTGACCTTCGTGCCGAACGCCTTGTTGTAAAGCCGCAGGTAGTCGTCAGGATCGAACAGATCCTCAATGTCGGCGGCCTTTGCGCCCAGGACCTCCCCAATCGTGACGATGCGCGTCCCCTTAAGGAAGCCTGCCTGGGCGAGCGACGTCAGGCGCTGGTTGCCCTCTTTCCGCGAGTCGATGAGCACAGTCATGTCAAGGTGCATGCCGAGCAGCGCGACAAATGTCGGGATGGAGTCCGCACTGCCGACGGGCTTGATTGACCACTCCTTGCGGAGAAAGTTCCGGCCCTTCTCCTCCAAGAAGTCAGAGATGGCCGTCAGGAACACGAAGTCGGACGACCCCTCTACAACGAGGTTGTCCTGTGTGACGAGAAGATGCTGCGCGATGTCGTATCCCAGCGCGCCCTGGAGCGGGAACAACGTGTCGGGATCGATGCTGGTCACATTCGAAGTGATGACCGATCCTGTATCACGCCCCTTGTCCTCGACCACCCGCGCACGCTCCAACTTCCTGGGCTGCACCATGAACGGTGAGTGCGTCGAGTAGATCACCTGCCTTTTCGCGGAGAGACGCTCGTCGATGAACCGTAGAAAGTCGTGCTGAGCGCGGGCATGAAGGCCGAGCCCAGGTTCGTCGAGTAGGATGATCACTGGATCGTCCTTGTACTCGTAGCGCGAGAACGCCGCTAGAAACGAGAAGAACCACTGGAAACCAGATGACCGCTCGCCGAACGGTAGGGAGAGCTTATGCCGGTCGTCCCACATGCGGAGGTGTAGTTCGTCGAGTACGGACTGCTGCCCATTGGGAACGGACTCGGTCTTCTGCGTGATATCGATATGAACGCGCAGCTCCTTGTTCGTCGTCCAGTAGTTCAGTACGTCGTCCGTGACGGCGTTCGCGACGTTCTCCAACTCCCGCTTGCGGCGTTCGTAGTCAACGTTGAGCAGATAGTCCTTCTCGGCTGCCGCCATCGTGAGCAGCGAGCGTGCGGCAACCAGATTGTCGTCCAGCTTCGATTCCTCCATCTTCAGAAGCTCGCGAATCTTGACGATACCCGGCACGCGGCTGTACTCCGCGAAGTAGAAGAACGACGGCAAGCGCTTCTCTAGAAAATTGATCACGACAGCGTTGATATCGATGTCCTTGCCGCAGAGATCCACGACGACCTTCTTGATTGAGTCGCGCGCCGCCTTATTCTGCTCCGCGCCATCACCTTCGAGTTCAAGCTCATCAGCGAACTTAATGAGCGCCTCGAACGTGCTGACCTTCTTCACCTCAGCGGCGATCTTCGTGGGCAGGTCGAGGCCAATCGGCAGCGTCAGCAGCACCTTGCGCGAGGCTCTCAGGGCTCTCATGGCCGGCCGCTCCTCTTCGATTTGCCTGGCACGACACGAAAGGGCGAGAGGCGCTCGTCCATTGGCGGCCCTCCGGGAAGGCCGGGCAGCGGCGGGACCTCGGTGCGGGCAGAGGTCCGCGCCGCTGCGTCAGGTGCAGGCGGCCCGGCGTCCAGGGAGGGGGGCATCGCGGGCGCATCCTGCACCGGATCGATGGGGGTGGAGGCTAGCGGAACGGGGGATGACGTTGGCGGCCGCGGCCAGCGCTCGATCAGCTCGCCGGCCCAGGCGAGGCCTTTGGCCTCCAGGAACCTGGCCGCAAAGCCGGCCCTGTCGCTGTGCGCGAGGCAGCGATCGATCGTCTTGTGATCCTCCGGCGTCGAGGCGCCGCACAAGGCCAGCGCCACGGGACCCAGGCCCAGCTCGAACAGCCGGTTGCCGCGCGCGGTCTGGGCGTAGTAGTCGCGCTTCGGCGTCGCCGTGCTGAGTATCTCGACCTGGCGCCCGTTCAGGCCAAAGCGCTCGTAGACGCCCTTGGCCTGGGGCTCCAGCGCGCGGTCGTTGGGCAGGAAGATGCGCGTCGGGCAGCTCTCGATCAGCGCCGGTGCGATGGTCGAGCGCTCGATGTCGGCCAGCGACTGTGTCGCGAACACCACCGCCACGTTCTTCTTGCGCAGGGTCTTGAGCCATTCGCGGATGCGGGCCGCGAACAAGGCGTCGTCGAGGAAGGTCCAGGCCTCGTCGAGGATCAGCAGGCTCGGCCGCCCGTCGAAGCGCGCCTCGAGCCGGTGGAACAGATAGGTGTGCACGATGGGTTGGCGCACATTGGCGTAGGGATTGCCGGGCAGCGACCCGAGCCAGGCCTCCACCGCGTTCAGGGTCTCGCGTATGGTGACGAACCCGCGCCCGTTGATGATGCGCTCGATGGCCAGCAGCTTCTCGCTCGCCTGCCGGGCATCGCGGTCGGAGACGACGACGGTGGTGGTCAGGTAGCCGAAGGCCACGTCGTCGGCACCCAGCTCCTGCAGCGCCTCGTCGGCGTCGGCGGCCTTGTTGTCGGCGTCGGGGTCGACCAGGGCGGTCTCGCGGTTGAACATCACCTCGCGCAGGATGGCGGAGACCGACTTGCGTTTGGCGAACCATTGGCGCCTGAGCCGCGTCAGGTGCCTGGTCGCCTCGGTCTTGTCGAGGGCGATCCAGCGCGTGGTCCAGCGGTACGCGAACCCCAGATCGTTGAGGGCATCGAGCAGCCCCGGGGTCGTGATGTTGGGGAAGCCGAGAACGCTCAGCACCCGCAGGTGCTGTTCCCCGAGCTTGGGCTCGACGCCGCCCAGGAAGGGCGTATCGCAGATGACGGCGTCGAGATGGGTGGGGATGTCAGGCACCGCGACCGGGTGGCGCCGGTTGCTGATGACAGCGTGCAGGCAGGTGAGCGTCTCGGCGTCACCCAGAACCTCGGCCTCGGGCAGAATGGAGGCGAGCATCTGGAAGGCGCGATCGGTCTCGGTGACGAACCATTCGAGCTGCGCGTGCGGCTCGATCTCGTTCGTGCTGGTCTCGGTGCGCTCGTAGAGCAGGCGCTCGGCCCGCCCCTCGTGCTCGGGCGGCGGCAGGTAGAGAACGGTGAGGTAGTACCGGCTCTCGTGATGGGCGCCATCGGCGCTGAAGGCGGCGTAGCGCTCTTGATCGACCAGCCACGAGGCGGGGTCGGCGAAGCGCGCGCCGGGATACTGGCTGGCGGGCACGCGTTCGGCCTCGAAGAACAGCGCCCATCCCGTGCCGAAGCGCTTCAGGATGTTGTTGAGCCGGGCCGTGATGGAGACGAGCTCGGCGTCGGTGGCGCTGTCGAGGTCGGGGCCGCGGTAGCGCAAGGTCCTCTGGAAGGAACCGTCCTTGTTGAGGACGATGCCGGGC
>DATBKR010000088.1:0-7170 GCA_036555805.1 Hyphomicrobiaceae bacterium
CATGAAGGACGGCTTCACCTTCCAGGGCGCCACCCTCGACACGCGTCTCGGCTCGTTCGGGCACAAGGAGGTCGCCGGCGAGGCCGGGCACACGTCGGGCAACTGGGCCACGTACGTCGCCGGCGAGTGGATCGACGAGACGGGCTGGCGCGACCTCTCTCCCGCGCAGGCCAAGCGCGCTTATGCTGACATCGGCGTGAAGGGATCGGGCGCCGAGTTTCATCTCAACTACACATTCGCCGATACCTTCCTCGGCGTGGTGGGTCCTGCGCCTGTCGAGCTCGTCGATGAGCGCCGCGCCACGGTGTTCACAACGCCGCAGTCATTCGATAACCGCATGCGCATGCTGAGCCTGACCGGCGCCGTACCGGTGCTCGACGCGCTCAAGATCTCCGGCAATGCCTACTATCGCTCGTTCAGCCAGAAGCGCCCCGACGGCAACGTGTCGGAGTCGATCGCGTGCGATCCGGCGGGCGAGAACGCCGGGCTCCTGTGCTTCAACGAGCCGGACGTTGTGCTGTTCGGCCGGCGCACCGACGGCACCGTGGTCAACGTGCCGACCGCGCGCCTGCCCAACGGTATGGACACTGTTCTCGGCAGCGACGACGGCGTAACGGTTGACTCGTTCTCCTACGGCGGCACGCTGCAGGCGGTCAGCAAGGCGCCGCTATTCAACCGGCCCAATCAGCTTCTTGTCGGCGCAAGCCTCGACCTCGGGCAGGCACATGTGACATCGCAGAGCCAGCTCGGCGTTCTGGACCCGCGGACGCTCGTGGTGTCCGGCCTTGGCATCGTCGTCGACCAGTCGCTCAATCCCGATCTCGGTCCCGGCGACATCGACGTGACGCCGGTCGATCTGATCACCCGCACGCAATACTACGGGCTCTATTTCCTGAACACGCTGGACGTGACGGACCAGCTGGCCTTCACGGTGGGCGGCCGTTACAACGTCGCCAACATCAAGCTGGAGGACCAGCTGGGCACCGCTCTCAACGGCGACCACACGTTCCAGCGCTTCAACCCGATGGTCGGCGCAACCTACAAGCTGTCCCCCGGACTGTCGTTCTACGGCGGCTACTCGGAATCCAACCGCGCACCCACGCCCGCCGAGCTTTCCTGCGCCGATCCTTTGCGCCCCTGCCTCCTGGAGAACTTCCTCGTTTCCGATCCGCCTCTGCAGCAGGTCGTCGGGCGCACCGTTGAGGCCGGTCTCAGGGGCCAGCTCGCTGCCGGCTACCCGGGTCGTGATGCGCTCGGCGCGCCCAAGGCCAACACCATCGGGTGGAGCCTCGGCTACTTCCGCACGGTCCTCAGCAATGACATTCTGCAGGCGCCGAGCCCGGTGCAGGGCCGCGGCTTCTTCATCAATGGCGGCGATACCCTGCGCGAGGGCGTCGAGGCGGCCGTCAACTACCGCTCGGACCGGCTTTTCGCGTACACGAGCTATGCGTTTGTGAACGCCACCTTCCTGGACGCGCTCGAGATTCCCTCTCCCAATGCGCCCGTGGGCGTCCCCTGCAGCTCCGCCACAGAGGGCGGGGACGAAGCGCTCAACTGCGCCAACGTACAGCCCGGCGATCGCATACCGGGCATTCCCCAGCACCGCTTCAAGCTTGGCTTCGACTATTGGGTCTTTCCGCAGTGGCGGGTCGGTGCCGACGTCATCGCCGTATCGGGTCAGTTCTTCCGGGGCGACGAAGGCAACGCCGATACGCCGCTCCCCGGCTACGCAGTTGTCAACCTGCGCACGGGCTACAGGATCACCGACAACGTGGAGATCTATGGGCTCGTGAAGAACCTGTTCGACACCAGGTATTCCACTTTCGGCACCTACTTCGACACCCACGCCCTGCGGACCGCCGCGGGCGACCCGGTCGGCGTCGGACCGAACGGGACGGTGCTGGAGAACCCGCGCATGATCACGCCCGCACCGCCGCTTGCGGTGTACGGCGGCGTCAGGGTGAGGTTCTGACGAAGGCGATGCCGCTACTTGCATGCATGGACCGCGGGGCGGTTAGCGCCCCGTTTACCACAGCGCGGGTTTTGCGCCGTGCTGCCCGCGAAGCCCCGTATGTATCGTCGCGGACGTCTCGGCCGATGACGCTTGCGCTGCTCGAAGCCAAAGGCCCCGCGGGATGATTTGCAACGGAAGGTCGATCGCTGCGGCCGTGGGGCTGCTCATCTTCCTGTTGCTCGGGGCCGCAACGTACGCGAGTGCGCAAGAAACGACTGTTCACTCAGCAGCCGCCCCCGGCGTACCCACCGAGACGGCCGTCGGCATCGGACAGCTGCGCCGCGATCTCACCCCTTGGTCGATGTTTACGTCCGCCGACATTGTGGTGCAGGCGGTGATGGTGGGCCTCGCAATTGCCTCGGTCGTGACGTGGACAGTGTGGTTGGCGAAGGGCTTCGAGCTCATGTTTGCCAGGCGCAAACTGCGCAGGTCGCTGACTGTCGTAAGGGGTGCGCGGTCGCTGGCTGATGCCGCGGCCGGCGTCGGCAACGGTCGCGGTGTGGTGCAGGCGTTCATCGACGCTGCCGAGATCGAACTGCGCCTTTCGACCGATGCCGTCGACCAGCAAGGAACCAAGGAGCGCATCGCCACGCGCCTGGCACGCCTGGAAGCTGCGGCGGCGCGCGACATGAACCGGGGCACCGGGCTGCTCGCCACCATCGGCGCCACCGCGCCGTTCGTCGGGCTGTTCGGCACCGTCTGGGGCATCATGAACAGCTTCGTGGGCATCTCGAAGGCGCAAACGACCAACCTCGCGGTGGTCGCTCCGGGCATTGCCGAGGCATTGCTCGCCACCGCAATGGGCCTTTTTGCGGCCATCCCCGCCGTGATCATCTACAACCACTTCGCGCGGGCGATTGCCGGCTACAGGGCTCTCGTTGGCGATGCCTCTGCGGAAGTCTTGCGTCTTGTGTCTCGCGATCTGGATAGGGGCTATGGCCACCTAGGAATAGCCAAAGCAGCAGAATGAGCCAATGGCGGGCGGTCTCGACACCGGCGATGGCGACACCGAACTGCACGAGATAAACGTCACTCCGTTTATCGATGTGATGCTCGTCCTGCTGATCATCTTCATGGTGGCTGCGCCGCTGTCCACGGTGGACATAGCGGTGAACCTGCCGGTCTCGACCGCAAAGCCCCAGCCGCGACCCGAAAAACCCCTCTTCCTGACCATCAAGGCCGACCTGTCGCTTGCTGTGGGCGATGACCCCGTGCCGGCGGGGCAACTGGCAGCCAGCGTCGACGCGGCCGCCCAGATGGACCGCCAGAAGCGCATATTCCTGCGCGCCGACAAGAGCGTGCCCTACGGCGAGCTCATGCGAGTCATGAACCTGCTGCGCGCTGCGGGTTACCTCAAGGTGGCACTGGTCGGACTCGAAGGCGTGGATAGTGCAAGCCCGGCGGATGATCAGCCCGCCCGACCGACGCCGAGCACTATTCCGTCACCAGAGTCTCCGGCTGCGGGAGCTCGCGGCCCATGAGGCGTGACGCGCATGTGGTCGAACCGTACCTGGCGCGCTTGCTCCGCTGGACGGCCGCCACTGTCCTCGTCACCGGCATGCACATCGGCGGCGGAGCCTTCGCGCTTCTGAATTGGAAGGTTGGGGAGATCCCGGTGGAAAGCGCCGGCTCCGTCGCAATTGAGCTCGCGCCCATGGCCGTTGCCTCGCCGGTCGACTCGCTCGAGCTTGCGCATGGCCCACCGGTGCAGGAGGCCGCGCCAGCCGCTCAGGCAGCGAATAAAACCCTTGAGGAGGTGGAAAAGGAGCTGCCAATGGTCGATCCTTCGCCCCTGGCGCCGGAGCCGGAGGTGGCGCTGCCGACCTCGAAACCGGTCGAGGAAAAGACGCCCGAGGAACAGGGCCAGGAGTCCTTGCCTGAGCAGCAGAACCGGCAGCAGGCGGCGTCTGTACCGCTCACGACTGCGCCACCGCAGGTAGTCAGCACCAAGACCGCAGCCGCGGCCGCCGGACCTGTACCTGGAACGTCCGCCATCCCTACTTCGGTCCAAGCCTCGTGGCAGAAGGCGCTCATCCGGCACCTCAATCGATTCAAGCGCTACCCTGAGTCCGCCCGCTCTCGCGGCATCCAGGGTATCGTTGAGGTCGAATTCACGATCAATCGCGCGGGCCGCGTCGTGACCTCGCGTGTGACCCAGAGCTCGGGCTCGTCAAGTCTCGATGCCGAAGCCCTTGCCACCTTGCGCCGCGCCAATCCTCTGCCCGCGCCTCCTCTCCAGGCCGCGGAGGCCACTCTCGACCTGGCCCTACCCATCCACTTCCGCATCCGCTAGTACCGCGGCGCCCTCGGCTGTGCGAGCCGAGCGGGCTAACGCAATCAAAGCTGCAGTGGATTCGAAGTGGCTTCAGGGCAGCCGATCAGTCGCGCGTAACGGAGATGACCTTGAAGTCCTTGTCCAGCTTGATGTCGTACTGCCCACCCGCGCACGCGGCATCATCGACCTCATAGATGCCCGTGCCGTCGGTCTCCTGCTCCATTTTGCCACCCGAGCAATCCCAGGTTTTCAGGGCCGCCTGAATCTTCTCCGCTTCGGCGGACGACACCGGTTTGCCCGCCAGCGCTGCGGCACTGTACATGGTCATAACCAACAGGAGCACCAGGACACGTCCCATGTTTCGCTCTCCACCACGCCTTGCGAGTGGCGCAGTCGGCGACGCCACCGCGTTCATTGACAAGTGTGCTGTACGCACCTTGGCTGCAATAGGAGTTGCTGTTCGAGACAATTGTTCCGTAGAGATGAAAATTGTCTGCCGGGGAAAATCCTGGACATTGCCGAGTCGCCGAGCGCCACCTTCAGGTTCCAGTTGATGCAACCCTGTTTCCGGCCCCCTCACAGGGACCGCATGGTAAAAGGATCACCCGGACGTCACGGAGGCACGTGCTGCATCAGCGAACTGGACAGACTGAGCGCGGTGCGTTGTGGCGTGAGTTGCCCCCGCTGCGAGCGTCCGTCGCACAGTGCGATTCAGTTCAACCTCCCGGCGAGCGCTCAGCGCTGCCATATCCGCACCATCAAGGCATGTTTGGCTTTGTGGACCATGCCGCGCTGGCTGAGGTGGGCGTGGCCAGCTCTGAAGCGAATTCCGGGGGACGATGTTGCGACGGGCAACTTTCAGACGCTGGCGTTGGATCGCAACACTCACTGCCGTTGCGCTCTGCTCTGGTCTCGCATTTCATCTGACCGGGATATTGCTGCCGTGGGCATGGCTGGACGGTCTCGCGCTCACAGCCCCCAGCCCGGTTCGCACCGCGGTGCGCAAGACACTATCCCAGCTGGCCGGTCGAACCAGCGTCGCGCCCGCCGATGCCGAGGACCTGGCGGCCGCGACCGCATTCTACGACGCGCACAATGGGCCGCTGCTGTGGGTCACTGAGAGCGGGATTTCGGAGCGGGGCGCTTCCGTCATCAGGGAGATCCGCAAAGCCGACGACTGGGGGCTCCGCGCCCGCGATTTCGCCTTGCCTCGACTGCCCGCCGGAGCCAGCACCCCCGAGGCAGCCGCCGCAGCCGAGACTGCGCTGACCTTTGCGGTGCTCAAGTACGCGCGTTACGCGCGCGGCGGACGGTTGGGCGACCCCTCGAGCATCTCAAAGGTGCTGGATTACAAGCCGCCCCTGCGCCGACCCAGGGACGTTCTCAATGAGATCGCCGCCAGCGCCGCCCCCGACGCCTACCTGCGATCGCTTCATCCGCAACACGAGCAATTCCAGGCATTGCGGAGGCTGCTTTTGAAGCTGCGCGGGTCGAACGCGGCAGCAAGCATCGAACCGGGGCACGAAAGTGCAGATAGGACCGTCCTGCTGGCCCGCATCCTCCTCAACATGGAGCGCTGGCGCTGGCTGCCACCGGACCTCGGCGAGTTCTATGTCTGGAACAACGTGCCGGAGTTTGTCACGCGAGTCGTCAGGAGGGGCGAGACCATCCACTCCGATAGAATCGTCGCGGGCCAGCCGGACTGGGCCACGCCTGCGTTCTCGGCAGACATGAAGATGATCGTCTTTCATCCAAGCTGGGGTGTCCCCGACGGAATAAGGAGGAAGGAGCTGCTGCCTCGCCTGCGTGACGCGCAAGGCGGCTTGTTCGCACTCTTCACCGGCACACAATCGAGACGGGCCCTGCTTGAGCAGTACAAGCTGCAGGTCACCTACCAAGGCCGTCCGATCGATCCCGATCGAGTGGACTGGAGCACCGCCAACATCGGCGCGTACGAGTTCCGCCAGCCGCCTGGGCCAACGAACCCGCTCGGCTCGATCAAGTTCATGTTCCCCAACAAGCACGACGTCTACATGCATGACACGCCGGCGTCGGAGCGCGATCTCTTCACGAAATCGTACCGCGGCCTGAGCCACGGCTGCATGCGGGTGTCTGACCCGTTCCGACTTGCAGCGATCCTGCTCGCTCAAGACAAGGGCTGGTCGGAGCAGCAGGTGGGAAGCCTGTTGAACGGCGGAACCCTCGAGGTGAAGCTCGCCACTCGTATCCTCGTACACATGACGTACTTCACGGCGATGGTCGACCGCGAAGGGAACTTGCAGACCTTCGGCGATCTCTACGGTCTCGATACGCGCATGGGCGAAATCCTCTTCGGCACAAAAGTCCCGTTCGTCACGCCGAACTACGACGATGAGATAGAGGCGATGCGGACGAGGCACCGGCCGGCAACCGGTTCTGGGGCAACATCCCTTGCCGACGTGATCGCAAATATCTTTTCGCCCTGATGCCCCGCGCGGCGATCGTCGTCGCGACTAGAGGAGGTACGGACCGCGGCGCGGAGCAGCCGCGCAGCGGCGCACCCTTGACGGCCCACATCGCGCCTCGGTTACCCTTTCCTCCAAGGAGCCCAAGGCGACAGGCGCGACCGCGCTGCCCGGTGGGCGACAAGCCTGCCGGAGGAAAACCAGTGCATCTCTTGGGCGCAGTGCTCGCTGTCCTCTCTGCTGCCACGTTCGCCCTCACCAATGCCACGGGGCGCCGTGGCGTCATCACCGGCACCGCGGCACAGGGCATGGTCATCAGCATGCCGGTTGGCCTCGCATGCTTTCTGGCACTG
This sequence comes from Hyphomicrobiaceae bacterium, assembly GCA_036555805.1. GTDB lineage: Bacteria > Pseudomonadota > Alphaproteobacteria > Rhizobiales > Hyphomicrobiaceae > AWTP1-13. The sequence continues at coordinate 7,087 of DATBKR010000088.1, forward strand.
TCGCTCCCTACCGGCGCTCTTCACGATTTCGGCCTCTTCGACGCCTCCGGCCTTGCGTCCCTTTCGGCCGCCGGCGTTCTGCAT
>DATBKR010000089.1:0-2225 GCA_036555805.1 Hyphomicrobiaceae bacterium
TGCCCGCGAAGAACGGCGCCTCGGCCCTCGCCACCTCGGCGGCCGGCGTGGCGATGAGCCAGGCGCGCGCCTTGCGGTAGGCGCGCATGAACGCCTTCGCCATGTCGGAGGCGAGCCAGGCCCGCGTGGCGGCGAGGCTGGAGAAGGCGCAAGGTCCGATGGCATCGCCGACGGAGGCCACGACATGGCCCGCCTTGTCGTGCTGGAGCTGCTGCGGCCCCGGCCCCTGCAGGTGGATGAAATCGCCCTCGCCGGCGCGGAATGCGGCGATCATCTTGTCCACCGGGCCGGCATCGACTGCGGTGATTGCGCCGAAGTCCAGGTTGCGCTTGAAGCAGGCGTACTTGAACATGGCCATCGGCTGCCCGCCATGGTCCACCAGCACCTTGCGGTCTTTGAGCTTGTCCCAGGCGAAGGCGGGATCGGGGCTGCGGCCGGCGAGGAAGAAGCCGTCCTTCTCGTTGATCTGGGCGAAGTGCAGCGCCGGAGGCTCCTTGCCCTGCTCCAGGGCGCCGAAGCTCTGCGACGGCGCCGACTGCGCCACGTGCACCGACCCGTCCACGAGGCCTGCGACGGCCGACTTTCCCGGCGCCGAGACGGAGTGCTTCGGCTCCAGGCCCTCGGCCTTCAGGAAGCCGCCCGCCATGGTGGCGATGAGGGGCGAATAGAACGCCGAGAAGCGGGTGAACTCGATGCGGATCTCTTCGGCCATGGCGCTTTCTCCCTTCGTTCCCGGGGTCAGACCCCTCGCCTCCAAGCTACTAGCAGAATGCCAAGCTCCGAAGCGAGGGGTCTGACCCCATCAGCTTCCGGTGCGCGGAGCATCGATGGTTGCGAACGGCGCCGCCTGCTCAAAGGCGCGGGCGGCACGCAGCACCACCGCGTCGGCGCCGACGGCGCCGACGATCTGCAGCCCGATCGGCAGCCCGGCGGCAGTAAGGCCGCAGGGTACGGACGCGGCCGGCTGGGTCGTGAGGTTGAAGGGGTAGCTGAAGGGCGACCAGTCGGCCCAGGCGGTGCCCCACTCGCCCGATGGCGGCACCAGCGCGCCCACCTCGAACGCGGGCAACGGCAGGGCCGGTGTGATGAGCAGGTCGAACCTCTCGTGAAAGCGGACGAACGCGTTGTGCAGGTCGGCGCGCTTGAGCTGCGCGCTGAGGTGGTCGGCAACCGACACGGGCGGGCTCTGGTCCACGGCGGCCACGAGCGCCGGATCGGCCAGCTCGCGCCAGCGCTCGCCCAGGGCTTCGAGCTGATAGCGCATGGCGGGCCACCAGAACGTGTTCCAGATCTCAACCGGGTCGCCGCCCAAGTCCGGGTCGGCCTCCTCGACGATCGCGCCCAGGCCCTCGAAGACGCGCGCCGCGCCGGCGATGGCGCTCCCCACCTCGGGATGCACGCGCGGAGCGTAGCCCAGTCTTGGCGAGAAGGCGATCCGCAGGCCGCGCACGCCGGCCTCCAGGCCGTCGCGGAAGTCGGGCGCGGGCATGGGCCAGGCGTACACGTCGCACGCGTCCGGCGCCGCGATGACGGTGAGCGCCAGCGCCGCGTCGGCCACCGTGCGGGCGAGGGGGCCGACGTGCGCCAGCGTGCCGAGCGGGGCGGCGGGGTAGGCCGGCACGCGGGCGCGCGTCGGCTTGATGCCGAAGCAGCCGGTGAAGGCGGCGGGGATGCGGATCGAGCCGCCGCCGTCGGTGCCGAGGTGGAAGGCGCCCATGCCGAGCACCGTCGCGGCCACGGCGCCGGCCGAGGAGCCGCCGGTGGTCATGCGCGTGTCCCAGGGGTTGCAGGTCACGCCCGTGAGCGGGCTGTCGCTGGTGGCCTTCCAGCCGTACTCGGGCATGGCGGTCTGGCCGAGGATCACCGCGCCGGCCGCCCGCACCCTCGCCGCGGCCGGCGCATCGCTCTCTCGCGGCGCCGGGCTCGTGAGGCGCGAGCCGAAGCGCGCGGGCATGCCGGCCACCAGAATGTTGTCCTTGATGCCGATGGGCACGCCGTCGAGCAGACCCAGGGGCGCCCCGGCCTGCCAGCGTGCCTCGGAGGCCAGCGCGGCGGAGAGCGCGCCTTCCGGGTCCAGATGCACCCAGGCATTGACGGCAGCGCCGTGGCGCTCGATGCGCGCCAGCGCAGCCCTGGTGGCCCCCACGGGCGAGAGCGCCTTGGCGCGGTAGAGGGCGACGAGCTCGGTGGCGGAGGCGAGCGCTGGATCGCTCGGCACGTCAGCG